>JBDSEW010000056.1:0-2984 GCA_039919825.1 Chitinophagales bacterium
TAAGAATGCGTCCTTTGGTAATATTGTATCACCTGCTAAACTTCTTCCTGAATTTGTTGAAAATCACGATGATTTCCAACCAGCTTCCAGTCCTGATAAAAAAATAAAAATAAGGTATTACGGTAAATCCTGATTTTTAGCCCAAAAATTGTAAGGTGGTTCTTCAACCAATTCGTCAACCAAAAATAAACCTATGAAAATGTCATTTAAACAAGCTCTTTTTTTACTGCTGGTATCCATTACCAGTTTAAAGGCACAACCCAAAGCCGGCGATTAGACCCCTTCCGCCGGCTTTTTGCTGGGAGGCAATTATTCGTGGCTGCAGTTGAAAGATTACCCGGACAATGTGACGTCCCTTGGCCGTATCGGCTTTGCAGGCGGTGTGTTTGGCAATCTTCCTATTACCAATAAACTTTTTGTGCAGCCCCAACTCATGTATTCTGTAATGGGTGGAAATATCGATGACGATCTGAATGAAGAGAATGACCGTCGCCAGAAGCTGTATTACGCTTCCTTACCTATTTTGCTGAAGTACGGCTTTAATGAAACCTTTGCAGTGTTTGTAGGCCCGCAGGCAGATTACCTGTTTTCCGGACGGCAAAAGGTAGATGATGAATTTGATGAAGACAATACCAGTGAACTCAACAACTTTGATTATGCAGCTACTGCAGGTGTAGAGTTCTTTCCACGGAAGGAATTCTCTATTCAGGCCCGTTACATCTATGGCTTCAATACAGTAGATAAAAATCTTACCGGCTCGCAGGCAAATTACAACCAGGGTGTGCAGCTCACCGTTTCCGTGCGGCTCTTTGGAACTGGTGATAAATACATTCCGCCTCCACCACCACCTCCTGCCGATACAGACAGCGACGGTGTGGTTGATCCCGTTGACAAGTGCCCAACTGTTGCAGGTGTAGTTGCTTATGAAGGTTGCCCCATTCCGGATACGGATAATGATGGCGTGTTGGATCCGGATGATGCATGTCCCAACGAAGCCGGCCTTGCCAAATACAAGGGTTGCCCGATTCCTGATACTGATGGCGATGGTTTTAATGATGAGGTGGATAAATGCCCGGCCATTGCAGGCGTTACAGAATATGAAGGTTGTCCAATTCCCGATTCGGATAATGATGGCATCAAAGATCCGGAGGATCGTTGCCCGACGATAGCAGGTGTGGTTGAAAACGGTGGTTGCCCTGCTGTAGAAAAATTCAGTGCTTCGAATATCCAGTTTGTGAGTGGCAGTGCAAAGCTGACTTCCAAAGCCATTACCTCTATTACTCCATTGGTGGAATACCTGAATAAATATCCTGACCTCAAACTCGAGATCAACGGACATACGGATGATACAGGTAAGGACGAAGCTAACCTCGAACTTTCCGAAGACCGTGCAGCAACCGTGAAAAACCTGCTGATCAAAAAAGGCATCAGTGCGGACCGTCTTACTTCACAGGGTTTTGGAGAAACACAACCGGTTGCTGATAATGCTACTCCTGCTGGAAAAACAGAAAACCGGAGGGTGGAGTTTAAGTTCAGACAGTGATGCGTTTTGAGAAGCAGGAACCAGGAGCCAGGATGGTGGACGTTGGGCGTTTGATGCGATAGAAAAGACTGAAGTGATAAGACGGTTGACGTGAGACGTAAGACCTGAGACTTGAATAATTAATAACCGGGTGGCGTTTGCTACCCGGTTTTTTTATGGAGATTAAGAATTGTGAAGGGTTGCAACAAAAGTTTTAAGTGTTGAATACTATTTTTTTACTACACTCGCGCTCGTTTGCAGACAAGGCCTGAGGGAGGCGAACGAGTGCGCGTTCAGGCATGTGAACAAATTATTTTACACATTTCACTCGCGCTCGTTTGCAGACAAGGCCTAAGGGAGGTGAACGAGTGCGCGTTAAGGCATGTGAACAAATTATTCAATTTACCTTACCTTATGTTACCTTTTCCGCTTGCATATTAAATTGCAGAAATAATGCAAGAGGTTTTCGTTTGCAGACGAGCCTGGAGTCAAAGCACCCACTTTCCACAATAAACCATATCTTCATTTTCTAAATCTATAGTATTATGTCAGAACAGTATAAGTTTCTGAATCCGGAAGGAATGGTATTTTACTACTTCTACGATCATAAATTGGATCGATTTATTTACCAGGAAGGATTATGCTGAAATCATTCTCCATTCAATCCGGCATTGCCAACGAAGAAAAGGGCTCCTTATTCACGGATGGAATTTGATGCCAAGTCATCTGCACCTAATTGTTAGCAGCAAAGGGAGTTATAAACTGCATGAAATATTCCGCGATTTAAAGAAGTATACTGCAGATGAAATTGTAAAATGCATGAAGCAGATCAATGAAATCCGCAGAGAATGCCTGTCCCGTTTTCCGGCGGGAGATATTGAAGCAATTTATTGAAACGGGTATACCTCTTACCCGCATTAAGAATTATAAAGGATGGCAAGATGGTAATCATCCTGTTGAATTAGTAACCAACGAAATGAGAACCGAGCGGCTTCACTACCTACACTATAATCCCGTTGAAGCAGGATTTGTCTGGGAGCCACAGGATTATTGCTATAGTTCGGCTATTGATTATTCAGGAGGAAAAGGGTATCTTGATGTGGACCTGATTCAGTGAAAAACACTTTGAAAAATTTCCTTTAATCTTTAAGATGGTGCTGCGGGATACAATGAGGAGCGCGCTCGTTCGCCTCCCTCAAGGCTTGTCTGCAAACGAGCGCGAGTTCGTAACTTGATGTGGACTTGATTCAGTGAAAAACATCTTGTAACATTCCCTTAAATCTTTAAAGATGGTGCTGCATGTTACAGTGAGGAGCGCACTCGTTCCCCTCACTCAAGGCTTGTCTGCAAACGAGCGCGAGTTAAGTGTAAAAACGATGAAACTGCAAGACATTTTTTCTCAAATACAGGATGCACTTTCACTCGCCTTTAGATTTGTAAAGTGATTGAAATAATCACTTTA
>JBDSEW010000074.1:0-11350 GCA_039919825.1 Chitinophagales bacterium
TCCTGAAAGAGGCCAGCCATTCAAATTTCAATGAAGAATTGCGTGGAAGATCCTGCATTACTCCTGTTACGGTACATTCCTTTTCATTGTTTATCATCAAATTTCTTCCTAGCGGATCATCGTCACCAAAAAATTTCTTCGCCATTTTTTCGGTGATCACTACGGATTGAATCTGCGAGAACGCAGTAGCAGGATCTCCTTTTAAAAATTTTATGGAGAAGATTTCGAAGAATGCAGGGTCAGCAAAATTTCCCTTCTCATAAATGGATTTTTCTCCGAGGCTAAACAGCCATTGATCACCCCAATACAACCTGGAGGCATTTTTTATTTCAGGCATTTCATCTTTCAATGCACTGGCCAGCAAACCAGGTTGTGCAGAAAAGGTATATTTCTTTCCATCGTAGGCCTGGTTCTCGAGCAGTTGATAAATGTTTTCTTTGTTGGGAATAAAATCGTTGTAGCTCATTTCGTCTTCTACCCAGAGCATGATGATAGCAGCACAGGCGATTCCTACGCCTAAGCCCATGATGTTCAGGAATCCGAACGTTTTATTCTTCAGCAGGCTTCTGAAAGCGGTTTTGAGATAATTTTTGATCATGATCGGCAGGTTTACTGGTTAAAAAAATCGACCTTCTTCATGTTTCTCTTCACTGATTTCTGTACTGCGATCAGCTTTGCTATTTTGTTACTGTACTGAGTGAATTTTTTTATCATGAACTTCATTCACATAGCTGTGCCATAGTTGTGATTTTCTGATTTACAATCACTTGCATGATTATGGACGGTGAATGTGTTCGCTTTTGATACAGTTACTGTACGGAAGTGATACGGGGAAATGCAATCGTGAATGCTTGAATATCGTGGAAAATTTTATTTGATGCACTTTATCTAATTCATTGTTGATTATTATTCAGTTCTTAAACTTTTTACGGGGTTTGCAATAGCTGATTTCACAGACTGAATACTTACTGTAAGCAAAGTAATGATCAGCGCGCTGCATCCTGCCAGCACAAACACCCACCAGTTGATCGTGATCCTGTATGCGAAGTCTTCCAGCCATTTGTTCATCGTCCACCAGGCCAGTGGCGTGGCAATTACAAAAGCAATAAATACCAGTAGCAGAAATTCTTTTGATAAGAGATTTACAATGGAGGTAACGCTGGCACCCAATACTTTTCTTACACCAATCTCCTTGGTCCGGCGTCGCGAAGTGAAGACTGATAATCCTATTAATCCCAGACAGGAGATCATGATTACCAGGCAGGAAAGACTCATAGCAATGGTACCGGTCCGCTGCTGATCTGCATACTGTTGATCATATGTTTCCTTTAAAAAATGAAATTCAAAGGGATTGCCCGGATAGGATGCCTCATAAATTTGCCTGACCGCAGCCATTTTCCTTCCGAAGTCTCCATCCGTGAATTGGAGTGTGAAATATTGGTTGTTGTGCTGTGGGATATATATAATGGGCTCCACTCTTTCTTTTATTGAACGATGGTGATAGTCCTTCACCACTCCGACAATTTCCCATTGTGTATTCCATTTTACGTATTCACCAGTGGTTTGCAATGGGTTAAATCCAAGTTCCTTTGCTGCTGTTTCATTCACCATTATTTTATCTCCATTAAATGCCTTGTCAGCTTCCGCACTGGTAAATGACCTGCCGCTCACAAGAGGTATCTGGTAAACGTTAAAGTAGTTTTCATCCACCAATGAAAAATCATAGGTTTTATTTTCATCGCCTTTTAAAGGATGCAGGCTGGTGACTTCGTTAAGAGAAAAATTATGCGCATATCCTATCCCGGGCACGCTTCCTGTGCAACTGCTCTTTTCTATAAAAGGCAGCATGGCAAGCTGGTTTATAAAAACCGATGCTTTATCTTTTTCATCCTCCTGTTTGATAGAAGGGCCATTAACCACCAGCAGTTTGTCGATATTCATTCCCAGGTTGTATTGCTTCATAAAATTCAATTGCTGAAAGGCGATGATTGTGCTGGATATAAAAACGATGGAAGTGACAAACTGGAAGGTTACCAATCCCTTTCTTAAATACGTGCCGCTGTCCGAGGAGCCACTGTTTAATTTTACCATGCTGATTGGTTTGAACCTTGACAGTATCCAGCCTACGTATCCCCCTGATAATAAAATACCGAGAACTGGTATGGTGATACAAAGCCACCAGATGGAGGGATTATTGATGAATCCTAATGACAATGGCTTATCCGTTGCATAATTGAATAGTGGTTGCAATACTGCTGCAAGCAGCAATGCAATAAGGAAGGCGCCTACATTCAGGAAGATCGATTCAAGCACATAGCGAAACACAATTTGCTTTCTTTCGCTGCCGATCATCCTGTGAATACCTATATCTTTTGCCTGGCTCAATGCAAAGGCCGTAGAGAAATTGATATAGTTGATCCACGCGATCAGCAGCAGCAACATACCCAATCCAAGAATAAAATAAACGGTAGTGAGCACTCCTGAAGTGGGATTGTCATCCTTTAAACTCTTCCCGAGATGAATTTCATTCAGTGGTTGCAATTGTAATGTGCCATCCTCCATTTTATACGCTGGGTTTTCTTTGGCCATACTGGAAGATGCAATAGCAGCTATTGCCTGCGGATCAATATTATTATCCAGCAAAACAAAGGTGTTGAAAGCATTTACATTCCAGCTATCCAGTTGTGCCCAGGTTTCACCATTAAGGTTGGCAGGATTGGCCAATGTTTGCAATGAAAATAGAAAATCAAACCTTACGTCCGACTGTACGGGAACATCATATGCAATACCGGTGATTTCATAAGGAGTGGAACCAAACTGGTTGTGCAGCCGGATGATTCTCCCCATCGCATTTTCTTTTCCGAAATATTTTTTGGAAGTAGCAGCAGTAATAATTACGGTATTCGGTTTATCGAGAGACTTGCTTCCCTCCAGCAATGGGAAACTGAATACGTCAAAAAAATGATCATCAGCGTATACTGCATTTTCTTCTCTGAAAGTTATTTCCTTACCTGCTGATTCTTGTGGGAGAATGGTTACAATTGCACCATTATTGAAATTATCAGCAATCCGAACAGCATATTGAATGCCTGCTATATTCTTAGTCAGCATGGGTGCAATAGTCGGGACCGTGATAGCGGATTTTCCATCAGCAGCAGCTACGTTTACACGATAAATATCCGTAAGCTGCGAATGAAAATTATTGAACCCATTCTCGAATCCAAAATACTCCAGCGAAAAAATAAAGATGCACCATCCTATCGCCAACCCTGAAATGTTCAGGATGGAAAAAAATTTCTTTCTCCGTATACTTCGCAACGCAGTTTTAATATGGAAATAAAGCATGAGTTGTTATTTTATAATTCTGGAAATTTCTTTTATATGGTTAATCAAAATCATTATTCCGTTCTAAGGCTCTTCACCGGATTGGCAACAGCAGTTCGGATTGCGTGAAAACTTACAGTGACCAGTGCAGTTAGCAATGCTGCACTTCCTGCAAAGACAAATACCCACCATCCTATTTGAATCCGGTAAGCATAATCCTGTAGCCATTGACTCATAAAGTACCAGGCAAGTGGTGCAGCAATAACCAGGGCAATGAAAACCAGCTTGAGAAAATCTTTGGAGATCAGTTGTACTATAGCGGTAAGTGATGCACCCAGCACTTTTCTGATTCCGATCTCTTTGGTTCTGTTAATTACAGTTAATGCTGCCAACCCAAACAATCCAAGACAGGCAAGAAAAATGGAAATGCCGCCGGCCCATCCTACTATGCTGTTCCATCGTTGCTCCGATTGGTAAAATCGATCCAGGTCTTCTTCAAGAAATGAATATTTGAAAGGAAACTCAGGAGCCACTACGCTCCAGCTTTTTCCAATGCTGGCAATAGTGGCTGAAATATTACCAGGTTTGATACGGACCAAATATTTATAAGGTTGATAGCTTCCAAACTGATGAAAGAGTTGTGCCGAAACGGCTTGGCTCATTGGCATGAAATTGAAATCATTTACCACTCCAATTACCACTGGTGTTTTGCTTTCGCTATAGCCAACGATCTGTTTACCTATTGCAGAATCAACAGACCATCCGAACTCCTGTAACATAGTTTCATTCACGATAACAGAACTTACCGTATCGTCGGTAATGGCGGGATCGAAGTTCCTGCCTGCAATAAGTTGCATACCCAATACTTTCATGTAATCAGGGTCAATAAAGTACTCAAACACATCATGATGCTTTCCATTGTATTCAAAACCACTACGGCTCCAACCTCTGTCGGCCCCCAAACTCAGTTCTGCACTTGCCACTCCGGTAATTTGCGGATCACTCATCAACGCCTGCTTC
This sequence comes from Chitinophagales bacterium, assembly GCA_039919825.1. Classification (GTDB taxonomy): domain Bacteria; phylum Bacteroidota; class Bacteroidia; order Chitinophagales; family UBA10324; genus JACCZZ01. The sequence goes on from JBDSEW010000074.1 coordinate 4,345, forward strand.
AGCAACGGATAAATTCTCTTTGAATCTGTTTCACTGGCATCTATCACCAGCACATTTTCTTTATTGAATCCAGGGTTTTTTGATTGCATAAATTTCACCTGCTGCAAAATCACCATGGTGGAAATGAGTAATCCAATAGATAAAACAAACTGGAAGGTGACGAGTGATTTTGTAAAAAGATTTGATCCACCGACACGAATTTTATTCTTCAATACTTCAATCGGTTTGAACCTTGAAAGCACGAGCGATGGATAACTTCCTGCAAGAATTCCCACCAGCAATATCAAAACAAACAACAGCCAGCTCATTTGAGGATAAGCGGCAAAAGAAAATTGCAGCGTTCTTCCTGAAAGCTGGTTGAAATAAGGAAGCAGCAATCCCGCCAGCAATAATCCTGCAACTGCAGAGAAAAACGTCATCAACAATGCCTCTGTCATGAATTGTGCAACCAGTTGCTTTTTCCTGCTGCCAATTACTCTCCGAACTCCAATCTCTCTTGCTCTCCCTGCAGATCGGCCAATAGAAAGCGTGGTGAAATTGATGCAGGCAATGATCAGTACACCTCCGGCAATACACAACAGGATCAATATATTTTTAGGATCAACAGGCGGGACGGACCCTCCCATCATGGAGATATTTGTATGCATGTCACGAATGGGTTGGAATATGTACGTTGTTGTAGAAGCATCTTCATCCGATGATCCCGTCTTTTCTAAATCTGTTTCTTCCTCCGGATAACATTTGTTGTAAAAATCCTGTAATCCTTTTTTGTTGGATGCGAGCTGGCTTCCGGGTTCCAGTAATACATATGTTTGATAAGCAGAACGTCGCCAGTTATTTACGCTCTTGCTTCCCCACGGCGTAGTAGCTATCACTTCAAAATTGCAAAGCGCCTGGAATTGAATGGTAGAGTTTACGGGAAGATCTTCTGCAATGGCACTTACGATGAAGGGAATGAATTGATCATCTACTTTGATCCCGATACTTTTTCCAACAGCATCCTCGTTGCCAAATATCTTTTTTGCCGTGGAAGCAGTAAGCACAACATGATGCAGGTTCTGCAGCGAGCTCGAAAGATTCCCGGAGCTGCTTTTGAAAGTGAAGACGGAAAAAACAGCCGGATCTGCGTAAGCGACTTCTATCCGGCTCACTTCATTATTATATCGTACAAAGCTTTCGCCCCAGACTTCCTGAAAACGGACGTACTCTTTCACATCAGGAAAATCTTCCTTCAATGCAGGCCCCAACGGCATGGGCATGTAGGTATCTCCGGCAGCAGGTCTATCGCCAAAAGCCTGGATCCACCTGCCAACTCTGTAAATGTTATCGGCCTGTTGGTGAAACTTGTCGAAACTGAATTCATTTACCGCATACAACAGGAACAAGCTGAAGCAGGCAATACCAACTGACAATCCAAAGATGTTGATGAAAGCGAGGAGTTTCTGCTTCCGAAGATTTCTAAGTGATATTTTAATGTAGTGCGTCAGCATCGGGGAGGTTTTTGTTATTTAGGTATCAGGTATCAGCTTATTGTTTCATTTAATTGAATTCAGATCAGTGTTCATAGTTTATAGCACATAGTTTAGACTTCTTATCATTCCGTTCGAAGGCTTTTAACCGGGTTTGAAATTGCAACACGAATAGCATGAAATCCCACAGTTAATAGTGTGACAACTAATGCGACGATTGCAGCCAGCAAAAAGATCCACCAGCTGATGACAGTGCGGTATTCGAAATTTTGTAACCATTTATCCATTGCATAAAACGCAAGCGGAAACGCAATGACGGCAGCTATGATCACGATAACCACGAAATCTTTTGATACTAAGGAAATGATGCTGGCATAACCTGCACCAAGTATTTTCCGGATACCAATTTCTTTCGTTCTACGGTTTACCACCAGCGTTGCCAAACCAAAGAGTCCCATGCAGGCAATAAAGATGGCAAGAGCAGATGCTACCAAAATGATCTTACTCACGCGTTGGTCTTCACGGTATTGGGCAGCAAGCGATTCATCCAGAAAATGATAATCGAAATTCTGGTTGGGCACAATTTTCTTCCAGGCATTTTGAAGTAATAGAATATTGTCATTCAGGTCTCCACCCGTCATGCGGACACTCACTCTTGGTTCTGTTGAAGAAGAAAACATCACATCTTCAGTATATCTCAACATGGAATCCCATTGCATGGTAAGCACCATTGGTTCTATTTTCGTGTGCAACGATTCGAAGTTGAAATCCTTCACTACACCAATAACCTGTCCTTTAAAACGTCCGGGTAATTTTTTTCCGATAGGATCTACCAGGCCAAACTGGTGTACAAATGCTTCATTCACAATAGCACCACCTGTACGATCAGCCGAATTATCCTTCTGAAAATTCCTTCCATCAATCAATGCAATATCCATAGCGGGAAGAAAATTTTCATCAACTGCATTCATCCTGATCTTCCTGTATTTCTCATCATCACCCGAAAACCCCAGTTCAATCCAACCAGGTTCTGAGAAGGAGCAAAGTGAAGTGCTAACAGATTTAACCTGCGGGATCTTCGTTAATTCATTTTGATACAAGGCTGCTATCTGGTAACCTTTATCACTATCCTGGTTGGTGGGTACAATCACCACGTGGTCCTTTTTATATCCAAGATCTTTCTTTTGCAAATAATTCAACTGCCTGCTGATCACCAGCGTGCAAATGATCATGGAAATAGAAGCAACGAACTGACCTGCAATTAATGAGCGGCGGAAGAATCCCATGCTTCCGGCACCTTTTGATTTTCCTTTAAAAACTTCAGTTGGATTGAAGGCTGAAATAACAAGTGAAGGATATACTCCTGCAACAAGTGTAATAAAGATGATGATGCCAAAGAAGAAAAGAAGAACAACAGGATCAAGAGTAAATGAAAGATGCTTTTGAAATAAGTTATTGAAAGGATTTAGTAATAGAACAGAGATCAGCAATCCAACAATTACTGAAGTGATGGTAAACAAAAATGCTTCCATCCAGAATTGCTGCATCAATTGTTTACGTTCTGCGCCCAGCACTTTTCTTACACCCACTTCCAATGCACGGGTAGTTGATCCTCCAATAGAAAGTGTGATGAAGTTGATGCAGGCAATTAGTAAAATCAGAATGCCAATGCAGGCCAGCACATAAGAATACAAAGGTGAACTGGTAGGAAAGTTCCCAACGGGCAATGAAGGATTAAGATGAATGTCGGCAATAGGTTGCAGGTGAAGGTTGTATTGCCCGGCTTTATATTCATCACCGGAAATCTGCTTTACCATGCCGTCAAACTTGGGTGCAAAAGCTTCATCAGTGGTTGCATTTTTCAGCAGCACATACGTTTCCGTATACACCTGCTGCCAGGCTTGCATTTGCCGTGGACCATACAAATAATGCGCATTGTCAAAGGAAATCAGCATATCAAACCTGATACTCGATTCTTCCGGAACATGATCTACTATTCCACTCACTGTGAAGGTCACCATCTCTTCTCCCAATTGTACCTCCAGGTTTTGTCCGACGGGATTTGCGTTGCCGAAATATTTTTTTGCGAGCGCTTTTGTAAGAATGGTGGAACTGGAAGTTGGAAAAGGAATATTCAGGTTGCCCTTTGAAAGCTGGAAATCAAACATTTCAAAAAAAGAGGAATCCACCATGTTGATGTTTTCATTGTCTGAGGTCTGATTAGTGGTTTTTACGTTTGCAGGTAAAAGCAGCACCCTGCAACTTTCATTTACATCGGGGATCTCTGATTTCAACCGCGGACCAAGCGGAAGCGGAGTAGCTATATTGGTAAAGATTTCATCCGGACCATAATTTTCCTGGAGCCAGACGCGATAGATGCGATCTGCCTTGGAATGAAACCGGTCGTAGCTCCATTCGCTTTTCACAAACAGCATGATTAAGATGCAGGAGGCAATGCCTACAGCAAGTCCCAGGATATTTATTGCAGTGTATCCTTTGTGTTTCAGGAGGTAACGTGCGGCGACTTTAAGGTAGTTCTTAAACATAGTTTTGAGTTTATTCAGTTCGTAAACTTTTTACAGGATTCACTGTTGCTGCGCGGAAAATTTCTGAACTGATAGTTAGTAAAGCGATGAAGAGCAGCAGGATCACACCGCCTGCATAACCAGTGAAAGAATTGGTCCTGTAGGCAAATTCTCCCATGATCAATGTATTGACAAGAATGCTGAGTGGTAAGCCGATCAGGCAGGCAATGATGAGCAACCTGATAAAACTTTTGGAAAGCAGCGAGGTGATCTCCCATACACTTGCACCCAACACTTTCCGGATGCTGATTTCCTTGATACGCTGCTTTGCAAGCATGATCACCAAACCAAGGAAACCAAGACAAGCAACAATCACTGACATCAGTGCTACTAATTGGAGCAGGTAGGTAATGTCATTGTATTCTTTATAGGTATCACGTAATTCATCTGAAAAGAAGTTGTAAGTAAAGGGCTGTGCTTTATCGAGACGTTTCCAGGTTTTTTCCAGTTGTGCAACTGTCTTGGATGCATCAGCTCCAGCGATCTGCACATTCAGTTGTGTAATATCAGCAGTGTTATATCGCAGCAGTAATGGTTCAATTGAATAGGTGAATGGTTTGAAATGAAAATCTTTAACAACACCAATAATGGAAAGCTGCATGCTGTCGCCAACGAGGATGGACTTGGTTAACGCTTCAGAAGGAGTGCCGAGCTCAAACCGTTTTAAGAAGCTTTCATTTACAATTGCAAACAGTTCTCTATCGGCAGGAATGTCCGAAGTGAAATTTTTTCCTGCAACAAGCTGAATTTCCAGGTTGCTGATGTAATTCGCATCGATGGAATAGTCCCGCACAGCAAATTTTTCATCGGCTTCTTTAATGCGCACATCGATATCTCTATCCTGCCACGTTCCAAGGCTATGAGAAATGCCTGAGACTTTAACCACGTCGCTGTTTTGTGCAATGGCAGTACTGAACTTCGCGTATTCATTTCCCTGCAATTCAATATTGATGATGTTATCTTTTTTGAAACCATAATCCGCATCAGCAACATAACTCAGTTGTCTGAAAATATTGATGAGACTGATGGTAAACAAAAGTGCAGCGGCGAATTGAGTAACCAACAACGCCTTTCTGAAACCCAGCTTAGGCATCCACATTTTTCCTTTCAGGTTTTTTAATGCTTCTGAAGGACTGAAGGAGGAAAGATACCATGCCGGAAAAATTCCGGATATCAAACCAATGAGGATACAGAACAGTGCGAACAATCCATATAATGCAGGGTCTTCATGCAACTCCACATTCATCTCCTGGAAAATCGTGAGTCCTTCAAAAATGGGACGCAGGAAAAAGTGAAAGAGCAATGCAGCCAGTAAAAATGCCAATAGAGAAGTGAAAACAGATTCTGTAAGAAATTGTAAGACTAACTGGTGACGAAGTGCTCCTGATACTTTCCGGATTCCAATTTCCTTGGCACGACTGAGTGATTTCGCAAGTGATAAGCTATTGTAATTGAATCCGGCTGAAATCAAAACAATCAATGCCAACACACCGATTGCCCAGAGCAATTGACTGGGCAATGCTTTACCAAGATTGTTGGAGAGCATTGGACCCGGAACAATTTTATTAAGTGGCTGCAGGTAAAACCGGTATCCTTTGTCACGGCTTTCCATCACCACGTTATCATAATGTGCTTTTGAAATGGACACAAATTCATTTTCAAGCGTAGAGGCACTTTTTTTATCTTTCAGCAAAACATACAGGTGATTGGCGTAATAGTTCTTCCAGTCGTCGGTGATGTGCATTGCCTTTTCTTCCTTCTCATACATTGGCAGGCCAATAGAAGATATCAGCATGTCAAACTCAAAATGTGTTTTTCCCGGAGGCCTTTTTATGACACCGCTAATGGTAAAGTCATCCAAACCTTTAAGAGTTATAATTTTCCCAACAGGATTTTCATCGCCAAAGAATTTGGAAGCAGCATTTTCAGTGAGTACAATTGAATTCGGTTGAGTCAATGCGGAAGACTTATCTCCAAAAAGCAAATTGAAACCGAAGACGTTGAAGAATTCCTGTCCTGAAAAAAATCCATCCAACAATAATTGTTTTTCATTATACACTACTTTTTCTCTCATTCTTCCACTGAGCTGAACTACTTCCTTCACAAACGGATAGTTGGTTTTCAGTTCTTCACCCAATAGAAAAGGCGCTGATGCATAACGTTCTCTTCCACCATCTTTTCTGATAGCTTCAGTATTGATGCGATATATATTTGCTGCATCCGGATGAAAACGATCAAACCCCAGTTGGTCTTTGATGATAGTGATAAGGACTAAACAAAGAGATATCCCAAGAGCAAGACCAAATACATTGATGAATGAAAAAGCAATATCCTTCCGAATATTTGACCAGGCAACCTTTATATAATTTTTCAGCATGGTAATCAGTTTTGAGGTATCAGTTTGAGCTTATTCAGTTCTCAACGACGTGACAGGATTTGCCGTAGCGACTTTTATTAAATGAAAACAAAGTGTAAGCTGCAATGACTATGGTAGCGATTCCGGCAATTGCGAAAACCCAACATTGAATGGAAATCCGATAGGCAATTCACTTATATATCCTCACCCCCAGCCCCTCTCCAAAAGGAGAAGGGAGTTGCTCACCCTCTGCTCTTAAGCATCTACTTAAAAGGAAGCATCTTAAGAGAACAACTTTCAATTGAATCAGAATTGTTCACTACTCACTACACACTACTCACTACTCACCACCTCACTCCGTCCTCAGGTTCTTCACCGGATTTGCAATTGCCGCTTTTATCGCCTGGAAACTGATCGTAGCAAATGCCACAATCAATGCAATGATGGTGGCAACGGCAAATACCCACCAACTGATTTCTATCCGGTAGGCAAATTCATTGAGCCATTGATTCATCATCCACCATGCTACAGGAAGTGCGATTACTGCAGCAATCAAAACCAGCAACAAAAAATCTTTTGATAACAGGGTGACGATG
>JBDSEW010000110.1:0-3551 GCA_039919825.1 Chitinophagales bacterium
TTGATTCTCTCCGTTTACTTCATTTCCGGAGCCGCCTAAAAATGTGGAAAATACAAGTGACTGACCTATTGCTTTATCTGTTAACTCCGCGATAAAAGCATCGCCAACCGTTCCTGGACAATAATTAGCACCGGGTTTTCCATTGATGTTTTTAAGCAAGGGATCTTTCAATGGAAACACTGTAAAATTATCAGGGTTTGGAACAGGGAGGCAACTCTCTTTCTGAGAACTATAGGTTATTCCTCCAATGATCACATGGTCTTCTACTGAACCTTTTCTCCAAACTAATCCGACAGCCTCTTCATCACCATAACCTCCGAGGTAAGTTCCCCAGATAGGATTACCTCCTTCATTGGGTAGTTTAATCACAAATGCATCGTATTGACCATTTCGCGTAGCATCATAGCCGGTTGCCCAGGGAAGCACCGCACTGTTTGTTTGACCTACTAACAGAATGTTTCCATTGTTGTCAACGTCCATATCTCTTGCTCTTTCAGTGCCACTGCCTCCGATGTAGGTGGCCCATGTTTTTTTATAAACGCCATCGCCATCATCATCTTCCCATTTTCCGACGAAGCCATCTAGGTCACCTCCGATCGTTACATCAAATGCATTGCCTGCTGCAATGCCACTTGCACTCGGAGTGGTACCATCAACAAATATATCGGGGGGATTAGTGCCGGACTGGTAAATTGTTAATCCATGGCAACGGTCTTTCCCGGAACCACCGATGTAAGTGAAGTAATCCAATGAATGAAGGTCTGAGGAAAAAGAAGCTAAAAACCCATCACCCACTCCTTCAAAGGTGGTGTCATCTGAGTGTAACGCTCCTTTGTGCAAGCCTGAACTTTCAGTATACCCTACCACAAAAACTTTGTGATTATTTACAGCAATTCCCAGAACCTGGTCAACCTCCTCAGCAATAGAATCCTTACCACCGAAATAGGTCCATCGTTGCAGATCTCCTTTCTGATCATATTTAGCGATGAATCCATCCCAGGTTCCAACGGGTGTTGCCCTGAAAGGACTTGCACCACCATCGCAGACAACAGCAGCAGGAGCTGTTCCGCTGGTTTTCATTTCACCTGCTATATAGATCAAGGTATTGCCGGCCTCGTCATAATCAAGTGCCAATGAATAACCATAATCAGTTTTCTTTTTATTGCCGAGGTATCTTGACCACAATAATTCGCCGCACTGATCATATTTTGCTAATAAGATGTCACCTTTTCCATAAGATAATAAACTTCCTGCACAAGGTGCGGAGGTTCCGGATGCAGAACGGGTTCTTCCTACTACATATAAATTCTGAGGATTTTGATTGTCCATTTTCAAATCATCGATCAGCTCATCATCTGCAAAATTCCATCCCGTAGCATCATCACTGAAATAAGCGCCCCAGTCAACGATGTTGTATTGTGCTGAACAGGGAATGGCAGTCAGGAGGTCCATAAAGAATAAAATAATTGCCAATTGCAAACTTTTCAATCGTGTTACAAAAAAGAAAGGGAAGGGTAGTTTATCTGAAGTTTTCATACAAAGTTTATTTGGTGTTTATACTACTATGCTGTGTAAAGCACAAAACAATTACTAACATTCATCAGCAAGTTATGATTTCCACTGTAATCCAATTAGCTAAAACCTCATGGTGCTCCATCTCCGGTGAACAGGTCAGTTCCATTGGAAAACACCACATAATTGGAATCCTGATTAAGGAGCACACTCCAACCAAATTCAAGGTTCATGCTTATTGTAAGTCTTATCAAAATAAGTTACCTGCACCAAACTTCTGGAGAAAAAAGGTAGGTAGGCGCAGGTAACAATAAGGTTGATCAACCTTATTTGTTGATTACTAATTTTTGAACAAAAATTTTTGCGGCTATCAGATTGTAAAGCACATATAAAATATCCAGACCTGAAGAACATAGCGTTTATTTTTAATTGCATCGTGCCTTCAACAATCTGGGTCGAATATTTTTTTTTCTAAGTAAATCATAAGTAGTGAAAAGCTTGCGTCTTCATTCAATCCTTGATTGAACTCAAGAGTAAATTCATCTGTAGCGGATTAGGGTAAATAACAAAAGCGGTAAATATATCATTTTCTATCTCCAATTGTCGCTCACCTTCCGTGTGTACCATTTATCTCGCTACCGCGACTTTCATACTCTTCCGCACCACCTTATCTATTACCAGCGAGCAAACATATACTCCTGTTGACCATTGTGTGAGCGAGAGGTTATAGTGATTAGCAGAATTATCAAGTGGAACTTGTTTCAGCAGTTTACCTGACAGATCCATGATCCATAGCTCGGCCTGTTTAGCAGCATCAGGCACGTTGTAGAGAATGGATGTTTGTGAAGAAGAAGGATTGGGATAACATTCCAGTAAAACAGCACTATTACCAGTTTCAATCGTGCCTGTATTTGTAAAACACGGCTCCAGGCATCCTAGGCTATCTAATTTTACTAACCACAAGTCCTGGCCGGTAGGACCATCACTGCTGCCGGTGATGATAAAACCTCCATCATAAGTTTGCTGAAAATCGGAGAAGAAGTTCCAGGTGCTATTCCCATGCCTGTATTGATGTTCCCAAAGTTTGTTGCCATTTTTAGCCAGTTTGCCGACTTTACCTTCCGGAGCATTCGGATTACCACCTACCTGAAAACCCACATACACAACAGTGCTATCTGCCATTTGCTTCATTATATAAATATCATTTACCTGGGGATCATTAAAAATAGTGTACCACAAATAATTAAAGTTAGTATCCATCTTGCCTATATAAGAGGGTCTATAATAATCTCCATTGTTCACTATAGTATCCAAACAGCCATGCACTAAAAACTGCTTATCTAAAGAAGGGAAAACCCAGATGGTGCCGCATGAAAAAGGATTTTCTGTAAATTCCTTTTCATAAAGCATATCTCCCGCAGTGTCCGTCTTAATGATCCAGGGATTGGCATTTCCGTTCTGTATCTTGGTTCCGCCTATTACATATATCGAATCTAACATTTCACACACAGAATATCCCAAATCATTTGTTAAATCGCCATAATTTTTTTTCCAAATCAAATTACCATTGGTATCTGTTTTCATCAGGAAAATATCCTTAGAATCTGAATACGGCCCTTCAAACCCTACTAATAAAACCTTACTGTCAGAAGTAATCGTACTATAATAAGGTGCAGAAAAATTGCTATCACTATACACTTTCTGAAAGATGGTGTCACCTGAGTTGTTAAATTTTACAAGCATTATATCATTGTCCCCTGTTAAATTATTTTCCAGTGATCCTCCAAACATATACCCAGTATGGTTCGGTAAACGAAAAAGGGTATTCATTAAACCAACATAAGCAAAATAGCCGGAAGTTACATATAATTTATTATCAATAATATTTCCAGACTGAGAAAAACTGGAAAAACTATAAGAACCGCTATTCGTAATAAGGTTGATTGCGGGGCATAATGTAATGTAGTTTGAATCAGGTGTAATCAATACACTCCAACCGAATTCGAGACTATTACTTACATTGAACGTGTTATCAAAAT
>JBDSEW010000111.1:0-3266 GCA_039919825.1 Chitinophagales bacterium
AACAATCCTTTTGACTTATTGTACACCATCCACTTATTTAAATTCTCTATTGATAACGGACAATAATCATTTTCAATCAGCACTTTCAAAGTTTCCCATAGCCTGTATTTGCGAGCTTGATACAATCTTCTCACAGAACGATTTTTTGTTCTTTCAGCAGCAAAAGAAAATTCACCACTCTTTCCTTCACCCACTCCTTGAGGAAAAACTATTGCTCCATAATTCGTAATTTGATTTTCATTTGATACTAAATTCCTAATACTCCATCCAATGGAATTTGAACCAAGATCAAGACCCAAGAATTTTTCGTTGCTCATTTAATAGATTTTTTTACTTTTACATCGTTGAAACACAAATCACAATAAGGCTATAAGCCGAAGAATTTCTTAGCCCTGCGTACTCCGTGGGGCTTTCTTTTTTTAGATCATTCTACTATTTAAACATTCAAGTTTACGCAAGTCTCCTTTTTCTTTCCTACCTGTCAATCAGCACATCCAATTGAATTTACACGATACCAAACACACTGTAATACCAGGAGATGTATTCTTTCGGTCAGAAAAGATAAAGAGTTTTTTTTATTTATGAAATCTAACCTTTTTGCTGCAGAATGCATGTAAATGTTAGCCCTTGGGCAGCGGAAGGCGAAACTTATTGGTGTCTCTTATAGCACCTGTTAATAGGTAATTTTACCTAAACTTTGTAGTCTTCAGCAAGAACATATAAATCAGGTCAATACTCCATCTCTTCAAAATATTTCAGTACATGATCCCTGAGAAAATCTTCCTGCACCGTGAGGTCCATCAGGGGTAATTTTTTCTTTGCTACCCAATGTGGCCAGCCATCCTGGTCGAGCCCCTGCAATTCATAATAACCTGAATGGCTAAGTACACTGCAGGTGGCAATGTGCATGAGATCCTGCTTTTCTTCTTTCGAGAATTTTTTTTTGTACTTGCCCAGTTCCCGGATGCCTACCAGGAAAAGAATGGCATTCAGATCAGGGGCCCTACCAAACTGATCTTTCAATTTTCCGCGAAGCGCCAGCCATTTTTGCTCGCGTTCTAAAATCAATTCTTTTTCGTCTGATGTCATTTTACCGTTTCACTCCATTTTATCATGTAAAGGCATCTCATTATTTCAATTCAAAAGCATCACGGTCTTTTAAAAAAGGCAAGGTCTCACGAATTTGATTCAGGTGATGATACGATAAAGAAAAGGTATACGTCTGTTCATGATGCGATTCACGGATCAGTACCTCACCCTTCGGATCGATCAATGAACTTTCTCCTGAATGGTAAATGTCATTGCCATCATTTCCAACCCTGTTCACTCCAATCACGTAGCACTGATTTTCAATCGCTCTTGCTTCCAGCAGGGTCTTCCATGCTTGAATGCGGCGCTCCGGCCAATTGGCCACGTAAAATAATATATCGTATGCTTCCGCATTCCTGGACCATACCGGGAAACGCAGGTCATAACAAATGAGCGGGAGTATTTTCCACCCCTTCAGCTCCACAATTAGTTTTTTATTGCCTGCTGTATAATGTTCGTGTTCCTCGCCGAGGCCGAAGAGGTGGCGCTTATCATAGCATTCACAACTGCCATCAGGCCGCATCCAGATCAGCCGGTTATAGTATTTATCATGCTCTTTCATCATCACACTTCCACAGATAACGGCATTTTTTATGTTTGCCGTTTGCTTCATCCATTGGACTGCAATGCCATCCATTGTGTCCGCAAATTGCTCCGGTTGCATCGAAAAACCGGTGCTGAACATTTCAGGCAACAGGAACAGGTCAGCAGGTTCCTGCACCGAAAATATTTTCTCAGAAAACATCGCCAGGTTTGCCACCGGATTTTCCCAGTGCAAAGCGGTTTGAATAAAAGTGATGTGAAGATCAGGTGTCATGTTCCGGTTTTCAGGTATCGTGTAAACAGAATGTACCGCTTGCCCAGATTTTCAAGCCGTTGTTTGGCATTCACTTTTTTCTCGTCAGCCAGGTTGTATAATTCGGGCAGCAGTTTTATCTGCTCAATATGATGACGGATCTTCCTGAGGAAAGCCTCGCAATCATAGCCGATGTATTTTTTCAAAAAGAGATTGTCACCAGTCATCTCGAGGTCTATCTTTCCCTTTTTCATTTTCTTGAAATCAAACCCTTCGTCAATGGCTTTGGCGAGTTGCTCCACTTTTAGTTTTTCAATCACCTTTTCAACCGGAACTTCCTTCTCCAGGTAATGATCGAAGATCAGGTCGATATTAAATTCAATCTCGGTAAGAATCCTGTTTTTGACGCCACGCGCTTTCGATTTCTCATCCTGCACATCTTTTACAAGTCCGCGAGAGTCTTTGGCAAATCCAAAAAGGTCTTTGATAAATTCGATCATGTAGTCAATTCCGTCCTGCTAAAAATAAAATAATAAAGTTAAAACCCCGTCTTTCGGGGTGAAATGTAACTTTACTGTGTACAACTTTACTTTGTGTCCGTGGTTTCAGAAGGTATTAATACTGTAACGGGAACAGTAGCGGATCGTTTTCAATAAAAGATTATGTATGCTTAAGATTTTCAAATGGCGGCGAACCTGGATCATCAGTATCCTGTTGCTGATCATCACTCCCATCGTTGCTTTTAAAATTATGGAAGCAGGTTTTGAAATCACACCTCAGGAGATGACGGACTATTTTAAAGAGAAGCCAGAACAACCAAGCTTTACTTCTTACACAACGTTGGGTCATCAAATGTTTTATGCAGCAACAGGCAGTGATACCAATCAGTTGGTATTGTTTGTCCATGGGGCGCCGGGTTCATGGGATGCCTACATGAAATACCTGGGCGATAGCGTTTTGATGCACCGCGCGCAGTTAGTTTCAGTGGATCGTCCGGGTTATGGAAAATCGGGGATGGGCCAGTCTGTTACCTCCATTGAGGCACAGGCTGCGATGATGAAACCTATCCTGGATTCGAATAAATCCGGTAAGCCTGCGATTCTGGTTGGCCATTCACTGGGTGGACCGGTGATTGCACGTTTGGCAATGGATTATCCGGATCAGGTTGGCGCACTTATTTTTCTGGCGCCTGCCATTGATCCTGATAATGAAAAGATTTATGCCATCAGCTATCCTGCTAACTGGAAAATATTTCGCTGGATGGTGCCTACGGTGTGGAAAGTAACCAACGATGAAAAGCTGTCGCATGTGGAAGAATTGCAAAAGATGGTACCACTGTGGCCGAACATCCGAATACCGTGTACTTATATGTATGGAAAGA
>JBDSEW010000256.1:0-5558 GCA_039919825.1 Chitinophagales bacterium
CAACTAAAAGCATTGACCAGAAATAAATTTTTCCAGCTATGCGATGTACTTTAAGTCCTTTTTTTACAATCATTGCAATTAAGCCTGTCAGTAACGCACTGGATCCTGCTGCAATGTGGATGATGAGTGCTGGAAGAAGAAATGTTTGCATGGTATCAATTTAAAAGATGGAAGAAATGATTACACGCCAGATGGTAACAACAAACCATCATGCGTTGTAAGGCTAAAATGTTATTTTAAAAGTGGGTACGGGGAAAAATCCCTGCTGGTATTCTGTCACAATATTATTGGTGTACTGATCGTATTGCTGAGAGAATACATTTTTATGATTGGTTACATTTTGAAGGTCAAGCGAAAATTCTATGGACATGCCATTGAAGTTTTGACGGAAATAAATTTTTGCATCTAACCGGAGATAAGGGTCCTGTTGTTCAGAGTAAGCGAGCGCATCGATATACTCTGCACTTCCGGAAGCTACAGATGCATCAAAGTCTATTGGTGTTAAATACTTGCCACCTGCAGTAGTAAGCTTTATATCTGCGCCCAAAGCATTCTTTTTCTTTCCTACCAAAAATTCTTTTCCAGCAAGTAGGTTTATTACATAATGTTGATTAAATGCAGTGTTGTGAGTTACTTCATTGCGGCCTTTGTATTTTGAATCGAAAAGAGAGGTGGTAACCAGGAAGTAGTAGTTATTGCTGAAGTATTTTTCAAGAGTTATCTCCAACCCATAGTTGTTACTGGTTCCTTCATTAACAAGGCTATCTGTAAAATCAGGTGCAAAACTATCTCCTGAATTAACTGCTGAATAAGAAGTAGGAGTTTGTTCTACCGGAATTTTGTAGAGATGTTGAAAATAGGTTTCTACTTTAAGATTTAGGTTCTCTGCAATCAGCCAATCATATCCGAGCACAAGGTGATGCGCTTTTGTGAATCCGATTTCCTTATTGGTTACCACATAACCATTTTCAACCGGTGTTTGAATAGCATACATGGTGAGTGGTTGCATTCTACTTACCAATCCATAACCAATGTTGACTGTTTGATTTCCTTTAACGCGATACGTAAATCCTATTCTGGGATCAAGCGCAACAGAGTTATTCAATGTCAGCAACAGTATATTTGCGCCACCTTTGAAGGTGAGCTTTTTATTAAAGCGGTGTTTCCATTGTGCAAATGCCTGCCCTAAAAGCGTGTTGGTATTGGTTTCAATATTTGTTTTGTAAGCTGTTCCGTTTTGAATCTCTTCATTAAATAAGTTGGCATTTATAAAGTCAGCAGTAACGCCGGTACCCAAAGTATTTTTTGCATTGAACTTATGAATGAAACTGTAATTGAGCGAATACTTTTGTGTTTTAAACCTGGCATTTGCAGCAGGAAATTCTTCAAGTGTGATATTGCTGATAGAATCTCCATGAAAGTTTTCATCCGTTCCTGAGAAACCCAGTGTGATCTTTGAAACACTTTTTGGTGTGATGTTCGCTTCGTAGGAAATTCCTGCAATACCGGTTTTGTAATCAACGATTGTATTGTTATAACGGCTACCATAAAAATCCAGCTGCGTCGTATCTGTTTCATTGCCTAAAAAACTCACATCACTTATTCCACCCAAACCAAAAATGGAGATGTTGCCATTGCGCACCTTGAAGTTGAGCTTTAGATTCAGGTCCTGGTAGTTGGGTGTTGCAGAGCCGGTTCCGAAATCAATCCCAAGCTGTTGAAAAACACCCAGCGTAGAGTAGCGGTAATTGATGAGATAAGATGATTTTGAATCCTTGGAAAAAGGCCCTTCTGCTCCTAATTCAAAACCATTGAAGCCTATCTGCCCTACAAATTCATGGTGTTCATTATTTCCATTGCGTATGCGGAGGTCAAACACACCACTTAGTGCATTGCCATATTGAGCAGGAAAAGTGCTGGTCATGAAATCAGATTTGTCGAGCACATTGTTATTCAATATGCTGACGGGCCCTCCGGTTGAACCAAGTGCACCAAAGTGATTCGGATTTGGAATGTTTAATCCTTCCAGTTGCCACAACAAACCCGAAGGAGAGTTACCACGAATGATGATGTCGTTGCGAGCATCATTGGCACCACTTACGCCGGCAAAGTTGGCTGCCATGCGGGAAGGATCACCCAGGCTTCCAGCATAGCGTTTAGTATCTTCAATATTGAAGGAACGGGAGCTTACGGTACTCATGTCGTTGTTGGTGACGGTGATATCTTTTGTACGGTCATAAGAGACTACTACCTCATTTAGCTCATTCACTTTTTCAGCGAGATGGATATTGAGGATCACTTCCTTTCCAGAGGTAACTATGACGTCGGAAGCGGTCTGTTCTTCATATCCCAAATAAGAAATTTGAATATCATAGCGGCCCACCGGAATTCCTGTGATCCTGAAATTCCCATTTTCATCTGTTGTGGTTCCGGTATTCAATGAAGGGATACGGATTACCGCTCCAATCAATGGTTCCTGTGAATCAACATCTGTGATGCTGCCACGAACGGTTTGCGTGAGGGTTTGGCCATAGGTTGTTGAGATTGTTCCTGTAATTAAAATGAACAGGCTCATAACAATAATTGAAACAAGATTTCTTTTGGCAATGGAGTTAATGTTCTCTGATGATGAAAGTAAATTTCCTGAAGTCATAACATTGAATTTTTATTACACCAAAGATCAATCGTATCAATTTAGATTTTAAGAGAAAACCGATGAAACGTCGATTGAAGGGGATGAAACGGTGGTTGGGCCCAGGGCCGTGTATAGATGCGATTTGTAGAGACGCGATGCATCGCGTCTCTACAGGCATCGCGTTTCTACCACATCAATTTAATTCACCGAAGAAATCCTGCCATTCACCGACACTGGATATTCATTTACCCAATTTGAATTGCCAAACGCAAATAGTGAAACTACTTTTGTAAGAAAAAAATGGAACTCATGGAAAAGAACGATTTGAAAAGAGGAAATAACAGCGTCTGGTTAGGGCTTTTATTGTTGGTAGTTGGATTGGGATGGTTGTTACAATCGATGGGAACAATGCTTCCCTGGTGGTTATTCAGCTGGAAAACCTTTTTGATTGTGCTTGGGTTGGGAATAGGATTACAACATCAATTCAAAGGAAATTCGTGGCTCGTGCTGATCATTATCGGTGGAGCGTTTATGCTGGAAGACTTGTATCCCGACCTCTCTCTTCGTCATTACTTATGGCCGGTTTTAATAATTATTGTAGGGGTTTGGATGATGATCAGGCCAAGGAGCAGCCGGCGTTTTAAAAACGAGGATGGAAGCCAGGGATTATCAACACCTGGTGATGCATCATCCTACCGGCAGGATTATTATTCAAGTGATGATTACCTTGACAGCACTTCAGTTTTCGGAGGCATAAAAAAAGTGATACTTTCCAAAGATTTTAAAGGAGGTGATGTGGTGAGCATTTTTGGTGGAACAGAAATCGATATGACACAGGCAGACATCAATGGAAGAGTGGTATTGGAAGTAACGCAGATGCTGGGCGGAACAAAATTGATCATTCCTGCACACTGGGATCTGAAGACTGAATTGGTTTCCATATTCGGTGGTATCGAAGACAAACGCGCGGTGCTTGCATCCAATATCGATTCCAGCAAGGTGCTTGTATTGAAAGGAACTTCCATACTCGGAGGAATTGATATCCGCAGCTATGCAAAATAGGAGTTCAATCGCAATTTGTGCTTTGTCTTAATAATACATACCACGAACCAGTCTTTTAACACATAAAATTTTAATAGCATGAAATGGTACCTCGCAAAATTTGTCTTCCGGATTATTTGCGGTGACGGGCAACATCAACCGCAATTCGATGAACAATTGCGATTGATATCAGCCGGTGATGAATCAAAAGCATTTGAAAAGGCGTGTGCAATGGGATTGTTTGAACAGGATACTTTTTACAATACAGAAAAAAAATTGGTGGAATGGAAGTTTATCGGTGTTCCGGAATTGTTTCCATTTGGAAAATTGACAGATGGTGCAGAATTATTTGCAAGAACCCAGGAACCGGAGGACGCCGACGCTTATATTGATTTGATCAAACAGAAGACCCATCAGTTAAAGACTGCAGGCCGGCAGGCTGTTTCAGATACTGTTTTTGCGGAGAGCAGCATTTTTTAAACATGCTTTCTATGACAAAAAAATACAACATCGGCAGTCCGGCATTAACTTCAAGGCCGGTTAATTTTTATCTCTTGTCCACTGCTCCACTTTCTGTTAACAGGCTGCGTCTTTCATTTATCGCGTTTTGGATCATCTGGTCGGTGGTGCACATGATCGTGATTCACAGTCTTGGTTTTAGCTGGCAACTTTCAATAATAGATAGTTCAGTGATGAATGCAACGCTTGCAGCGGCTTGCCTGCTGGTGAGTAACAACCTTAGGTATTATTTACCTCAACAGAATCGCTATTGGTATATTCTTTTGTGGGGTATCGGACTAAGTACGCTTTGGATGTTTATCTGCAGGGGAATGTTAATGCATGCAATTCCGGACAACGAAATTTATTTATCACTTCTTAATGCATCCATTCTTATTAGGTCAGCGATTGCGTTTCTGTTAATCGGATGTATGGCGATTGCAAGTGTGTTGTGGTATACACTCCAGGAACAAAATGAAAATGAGCAGCGTAAGGCCGATGCCGAACGCCTTTCACGGGAGGCGGAACTGTTTAACCTGCGACAACAGCTACAACCTCATTTTTTATTCAATAGTTTGAACTCTATCAATGCACTGATCGGATCACGTCCTGAAGAAGCACGTAATATGATTCAGCAACTTGCTGACTTTTTAAGAGGACCTTTAAGAAAGGATGAACGGCAATGGGTGTTGCTTTCGGAAGAATTGAAACACCTGCAGCTATATCTCGATATTGAAAAAGTACGCTTCGGCCATAGGTTGATGACGGAAATTAATATTGAAACTGACAATGAAAAGCTGCAGCTGCCTGCTTTGCTGTTACAACCCATTGTAGAGAATGCAATCAAATTTGGCCTGTATGATACTACTGATGCTATCACGATCCATATTCAATCAAAAATGGAAAGCGACCACTTGTTGATTGTAGTGCAAAACCCGTATGATCCTGCCACAGCAGTTGCGGCAGGAGGAACGGGATTCGGATTGAATTCAGTACAACGCCGTTTATTTTTATTGTTTGGTCGAAATGATCTCTTAACCACTGCCGCCGGCGATCAACTTTTTACCACCACCATAAAAATTCCACAGCAGCATGATTAAGACGATCATCATCGACGATGAACCTTTGGCAAGATCAATGGTGGCAGAATACCTTCAGCATTATCCTGAAGTGAAAGTATTGCAGGAATGCAATGATGGCTTTGAAGGATTGAAAGCTATTCAGCAACACCAACCGGATTTAATTTTCCTCGACATTCAGATGCCCAAGATCACCGGCTTTGAAATGCTGGAATTGATTGAACAACCACCGGCCGTAATCTTCACCACAGCATTTGATGAATATGCGATAAAAGCTTTCGATGCGCATGCAATTGATTATTTGT
>JBDSEW010000209.1:0-22945 GCA_039919825.1 Chitinophagales bacterium
ATCCAGCAGTCACTGAACAATTGCGCGACAGGTGACACGATTGTGGTAGCTCCGGGCACTTACTATGAGCATCTTGTCTGGCCCCAGGTGAGTAATATCAAATTGTTCAGTTCCGGAAATAAAGGCAATACCATTATCGATGGCTCGAAGAATGGAAGGGTACTGACCATAGACATGACCAATGAAAATACCATTAACCAAAAGACCCAGATAAAAGGATTCACCATTACACGCGGCTTGCTTTCATTAACGATTGAAAACACGCTGGGCGAAGGTGCCGGGGTATTGCTAAACAATGCCAGCCCAAAATTTTCAAATTGCAGCTTCATCAAAAATTATATTACAGGAGCTCTCGAAGATTCTTATGATGCAACACTCTATGGCTTCGGAGCCGGCGTTTGTTGCAAGAATTCAACTGCTGCATTTGCGAAATGCTTATTTAAGGGAAATTACTCCAAGTCTATCAATGAAATGTACGGCAGTGCCCTTTACACAGTTAATTCTATAGTCTCTCTAACCGATTGCGAGGTTACCGGAAATAAGACCAATACCTTTTTCAATACTTACCAGGATGGAAAAGCCGCCGGGGTGATACATGCAGATAACAGCACGCTGACCATTCAAAGATGCCAGGTTACTGAGAATGAAATTAATGATGCAAACGAAACTTATCCCGCAGGGGCAGTAAGCATTATTGGAGGATCCGCTGAAATTATTAATACCCTGTTTCGTGACAATACGCATGGAGGAGCATCTGAAATAAATCCAGGAGGCAGTGCAATTTATGGTGCTAACGCTGACCTGGAAATAGTAAACGTTACCTCCAATCAAAATGGAAATGTATTGGGAACTTATGGTACTTCGCTCTATCTCGACAATTTTGCTTCGAACACGATTACGGTACAGAATTCCATTTTCTGGAACAACGGATCATCCAGTGAAATTTATACCGACAATTCCGGAGTGCTTTCCGTAACTTATTCAGACCTCAAATATTTCTTCGGTTATCCCGGCACCGGTAACATTAATCTGAATCCGGAATTTATTTCTGTAGAGGGTGACAACCTCTTATTGCAACCTAATTCACCATGTGCCGGAACCGGTTCACTGACAGATGCTCCTGAAAAAGACCTGCAAGGAACTAACAGGCCTTTACCCGCAGGTACCAATCCTGATATGGGGTGTTATGAAATCAATCAACCGCTAAAAGTTAACTCGGGAACTGATGTATTCGCTCATTTTGCCATTTATCCGAATCCTTCACAAGGTGATTTCACACTGGATTTGCAAACTGATTCAGCGCCTGATTGTACTGCAACGATCCAGGTTTCGAATACTATCGGTCAAATTGTTTATACGCAAAATGAAATGATCCATAACAATCAACTGCACCTGAACATTTCAATTCCCGTCGGATCCACGGAAGGAGTTTATCTCATTAGTGTAGAAATTCCGGGACAGGTCTTCCGGGAGAAGATTGTGTACAAGCATTAAAATTTCAGTATAGCTTTTTTGAGGATAATCAAAGTAAAAAGAGGTTGTCTCAAAAGTCATGAAGTCATCCTGAACTTGTTTCAGGATCTGTTCCTCAAAGAGAGCAGATGCCGAAATAAATTCGGCATGACGGCTCCTCCGGAACTTTTGAGACAGCTTCTTTTAATTTTCATGACGCGCATTCTTTCTACCGGATAAAAATTAGTTCGCTGTTGATTCTTCCGGCAAATACAATTTCATATTTCCATCCAATGCAAGGTCATCAGCATGGCCTGAAACTTTTTTATCATCACTCGCAAAGTGCAGGTGCATTTTAGTGCTGTGTTCTGCAAGCACACGGTACTGTTTGGTGCAATAGAACCCAACAATCGTTGTATTTACATCAGTGGCTTCTCCCTTCAACCCCGAGCTCTTTACTTTTTTATTGCTTACTTCTTTATCATTGATATCCCAATCGGTAACACGCCAGTTCAAGCGGGCTAACTTTCCTTTCAGTAAAAAAGGAAAAGCCGCATCGAGGTTCATTTTATTTTCTTTAGCAGATGTCATTACAAAATCTTCCAGCTGCTTCCAGCCTTTCACCTCTGCAGGAATGGTAATTTCTTTCCATTTTTCTGCTGAAGCGTATACCAGCAGCGTAGCTTCTGTGTTCCAGGAAGAGTCAATAACCACTGAATCTCCCTGCACAAATGAGGTGTAGGGTTTACTGTCATCCACCACGATGAAACCTTTCAGGTTTGTTACGGAACCAATGGCATAGAAGTGCGGTATATTCTGTAAATCTTTCAATGCATAGTGCGTGGTCATGTCGCCTTTCTTGATGAGGTTCTCCATCTCACCAATGGTTGTAGCATTATAGCTTTTGGAAGAATTGCAGGATTGGAATATCACAGTTGTTGTAAGCGACAATATTAAAAAAAACTTCATATTCAGCTTCATGGAATTGAAAAATTTGGCTCCAAAGATGTTGACTTAAATGAATTCCTTCATGCTTACACCTGCAAATTTTTTGTTAATGCAGCTTTTACTGAGGGGACTCTTCGGGTAGATACAACTTCATTTTTCCGTCGAGCTTCATATCCTCAATTCGACCTGAAATAGAATGATCGTGATTTACGAAGTGCATATTAAGCACTGTTTCCTGGTGTACAAATATCTCTTTGGATTCTTTGGAATAAAAACCAATGGCTTCGATGGGCTCATTAAATATATATCCGGTAGCGCCCAGCGTATGCATTTTTTTGTAGGTGATTTCTTTCATGTTAGACCGCCATTTGAGGACATGCCAGCTCACTTCTACGGCTGTACCATTCAACCGGAAACAGAATGCCTCGGTTTTTGATACATTGTATTTACTGGCCATGTTCCCAATGAATTGCTCGAGTTGTTTCCAGGTTGTTACGTCAAACGGAATTTCATAGTCCTTCCATTTTACTACGTTTGAATAGAGCAGCAGGGTTGCTTCTGAATTGCAGGATGAATCAATTACCAGTTTTTTAGCTGTATCCACCGAAGTGGTGTAGCACTTTCCATCGAGCACGGTAATTAAACCGTCATTGTTGGTGACATTCCCAATTGCATAGAGATTCGGTTGCACATTGATATCTTTTAAGCGGGCATGTGTGGTTAGATCACCATCACGAATAAGATGCTCCAACTCTCCAACCCGCGTCACACTCACCACTTTCCTGTCATCGCAGGAGGTAGCCATCACCACCAGCCACGAACCGATCACCACAAGCCACATTTTATTCCGGAGACTAACCATGTTGAACAAAAATAGAAAAAGGATAACGCTAACACTAATAATGATGAGTAAATTATAGGAATTGCTACTACGGCCTTGAAAGTAAACCTGATGCCTTAGCAATTTATTGGAGGCGGTCAGGAATTCTCCACTCCGGCTAAAAAGTATAGAAGCAGTAACTTTAACAACGTATTAAAGGAAGGCAACGGGGTTTGAAGTTCTGCCGAATTGAATACTTTTAACACCCCTAAAAAAAAGTACCTCAAGATGGAATACAGAAGATTGGGAAAAGCCGGCCTTCCAGTCAGCGTTTTATCGCTGGGCTCCTGGCTTACTTTCGGGAAGCAAATAGGAGACGATGTGGCTGAAAAGCTCATGAAGACTGCCTATGATCATGGCGTCAACTTTTTTGACAACGCAGAGATTTATGCCCGTGGAAAGTCAGAAAAAGTGATGGGAAAAATTTTAAAGAAGATGAAATGGGACCGCGACTCTTACTGCGTGTCGAGTAAGGTATTTTTTGGCGTAGGTAAACTTCCTACTCAAAAAGGACTTCATCGCAAACACGTTACCGAAGCCTGCGAGCAAGCTATGAAAAGGCTGAATGTAAGCTACCTGGACCTCTACTTTTGTCACCGGCCTGATCCTGAAACCCCAATCGAAGAAACAGTATGGGCCATGCATCACCTTATTCAGCAGGGCAAAGTATTGTATTGGGGCACTTCTGAATGGAGCGCCAATCAAATCACAGAAGCACATACCATTGCCGGCAAGCACCATCTGATTGGCCCCACCATGGAACAGCCACAATACAACATGCTGCACCGTGAACGTTTTGAATCCGAATACTCCATCTTATTTGCCAGGTACGGAATGGGTTCAACCATCTGGTCACCCCTGGCTTCAGGACTATTAACCGGAAAATACCTTTCTGAAAATGTAGATAATACGCGCCTCAGCATGGCCGGCATGGAATGGCTGAAGGAACAAAAATTGAATGACCAGACAGCATTGGATAAGGTTCGACAGTTAAAAGTAATTGCTGATGAACTTAATGTATCGCTGGCTAAGTTCTCTCTTGCCTGGTGCCTGAAAAATCCAAATGTGAGCACGGTATTGTTAGGAGCCTCCAGGGTAGAACAACTCAAAGAAAACCTGGCAGCAATTGAAGTTGTGCCGCAGCTTACTGAAGAGGTTATGAAAAGTATTGAAGATATCCTGAAAAATAAACCATAACAAGAGTAAATATTTTTCAAACAGGCAGGTGCTCATATTATTTACAAAAAATTGTTACTTTAGTAAATATTTTTTTTGAGTTTATAACACCAACATGAAGTATCTGTTATTTTTTTTGTTATCCGTTTTATGCGTTGCGCAGGTGTATGCCCAGGTACAGGACGATTTTACTGATGGCAACTTTACCGATAACCCAGCCTGGAGCGGTGATGATTCAAAATTTGAAGTGAATGCAGCACAGCAATTGCATCTTAATGCACCAGCTGTTACTGATACTGCATTTATCTCCACAGGCAATACAAGTATCAACAGCACCGAATGGCTTTTCTATTTTAAAATGGATTTTTCTCCTTCAGGCAGTAACTACTTGAAGGCTTACCTGGTAGCTGATCAACCCAACCTTAAGCAACCACTGAATGGTTACTTTTTAAGAATGGGGGAAGACGGAAGCAATGATGGTATCGATCTTTTTTTACAGCAGGGTACCACGGAGACATTGCTTTCATCAGGCATCGACGGGCATGTTTCTGCCAGTGTAAATAATGTATCTGTAAAAGTTACACGTGATAATGCAGGCAACTGGGAAGTATATTCGGATCTTACAGGTGGAATCAATTATTCATTGGAAGGTTCCGTTACCGATAATACAATAAGCACTACTGGTTTCTTCGGTTTTTCCTGTAAATATACCAGTACACGATCCGATGATTTTTACTTTGATGATGTGTATGTTGGTCAGCCTTTGGTTGATATTGATCCGCCACAACTGCTGCAGGTAACTGCTGTTTCAGCCAACCAGCTTGACCTTATTTTTAATGAACCCCTTGAACAATTCTCGGCAGAAGAAGAAGCAAATTATTCGGTGAATAACAGCGTTGGAAATCCTTCTCTTGCACAACAGGATATTACCAGTCAGCAACTGGTGCATCTTTCATTTGCGAATTCATTTCCCAACGGAGTTCTCAGCACCGTTACAGTAAGTAATATAAAAGACCTTTCAGGAAACGAACTCTTAGCAGCATCAGCAGATTTTGCTTTTTTTACTTCCCAGTCAAATGACGTGATCATCAATGAGATCATGTCGGATCCCGATCCGGCTGTAGGATTGCCTGCAGCCGAATTCACCGAGTTATTCAACCAGTCCGACTTTCCAATTGATCTCACCGGCTGGATATTCAGTGATGCGAGCTCCGATCAAACTATTCCTTCTTTTACTTTACTTCCGGACTCCTTTGTGATTTTGTGTGACGATGGAAATGCAGCGCTCTTTTCTCCTTATGGCAGTGTGATCGGCCTCACCACTTTTCCATCTTTAAACAATGATGGTGATGACCTTACACTGAAAAATGCTGCCGGCAGTGTTATCAATACAGTGTCTTACAGCAGTGCATGGTATGGTGATGAAGTAAAAGCTGACGGTGGATGGACACTGGAACTGATTGATCCAAACAGTCCCTGCCAGGGAGCCAACAACTGGATTGCCTCCAACGATGCAGGTGGTGGAACGCCGGGTAAAAAGAATTCTGCTTTCGGTGCGAATCCTGACATAGAAGCACCTTATCTTATAAGTGCTGCATTGCTTAATGCTTCCACTGTTCAATTGACCTTTAATGAATCACTGGACAGTGCCATTGCAGCTCAGTTGTCCAACTATCATATTGCTCCATCAAGAGAAGTTTTAGCAGTTACGGTTCTTACACCTGATTTTACCGGAGTTGAATTGCTGTTGAATCCTGCTGTGGATTCCAATTTAGTTTATACTGTTACGGTAAATGGATTATCAGACTGCTCAGGTAATGTGATCGATTCAAATAACTCGGCCCAGTTTGCCATTCCGGGATTCATTGGCGAAGGCGATATCGTGATAAATGAAATACTCTTCAATCCCCAAAGTGGCGGTTACGATTACCTGGAAATTTATAACAACTCTGTCAAGATTTTAGACATGAAGGACCTCAAAATTGCTTCAACAGATATCAGCGATTCTCTTGTAAGTGTTAAAGCTGTAACTGTTGAAAGTTACCTGCTCTTTCCGCAGCAATACCTGGTGTTAACGGAAAACCCGGTAGCCATAAAGCAATCTTATGTAACACAGAATCCGGATTGGTTCATTGATATGGATCTTCCGACTTTCAATGACGATGAAGGTGTGGTCGTGCTTTTGAACAGTGACGACGACCGGCTTGATCAGTTACACTATTCAGACTCATGGCAATTTGCTTTAATTGATGATGTAGAAGGTGTGGCACTGGAGAGAATAAATTTCAATTCCCCCACGCAGGATTCACTTAACTGGCATTCAGCTGCGTCCACCGTAGGATTCGGTACGCCCACCTATAAAAATTCTCAATTTAATGAGCCTGGAACAGGGGATGAGATTACTATTACGCCGCAAGCATTTTCACCCGACCAGGATGGATTTAATGATATACTGAGCATTGGCTATAACTTTGACCACCCGGGTTACACCGGTAACATCCGCATTTTTGACGAAAAAGGAAGGCAGGTTACCGACCTGGTCCACAATGCCCTCTTATCACAATCCGGCTCTTTCACCTGGGATGGCATCACAGATAAAAATGAAAAAGCTGCCATAGGCATCTACATCGTACATGCTGAAATATTCAACCTGGATGGAACCGTAAAACATTATAAGAAAGCATGTGTAGTTGCTGCTATGAAAAACTAATCACTTCAATAACACTTATAAAAACTTGTTTATAATTTCTTTAAGGTATAACAACTTTTTATAATTATATGCGTAAATAATTTTTGTAGAAACACCATATCTCACGATTTTGACTCATACACTGCTACTTGTTGACGACGACATTACCTTTTCCAATGTTGTAAAAAGTTCCCTGGAGAAGGAAGGTTACCTGGTATATGCTGCACATCATGCCAGTGACGCCCTTCACTTTTTGAATGAACATGCGCGGGAGATAGAAGTGATGCTGCTTGACTGGAGCATGCCTGATATTTCAGGTATTGAGTTGCTGAGAACTATGAAGCAAAATAAAAGCTATGAGAATATCCAGGTGATCATGCAAACTGTAATGGGAAGTTCTGAAAATATTCAACAGGGGGTTGAAGCCGGTGCTTTCTTTTACCTCGTAAAACCAGTGAAAAAGAATTTGCTCATTTCAACAATCAGGGCGGCCATTGTCGATTTTGAGAGGAAGAAAGGACTCCTGAAAAAACTGGCAGAGAGTGAACGTGCGCTTCGCTTTTTAAGAGAAGGAACCTTTCGTTTTCAAACAGTTGCTGAAGGTGATAACATTGCAGTGCGCATTGCAAATGAATGTCCAAACCCACAGGAAGCCGTTTATATTTCTGAACTATTATCCAATGCGGTGGAACACGGAAATGCCGGACTCACTTATGAAGAAAAAACAGAGCTCATAACTAAAAACCTGTTGGCAGCGGAAATTGAGCGCCGGTTATCACTACCTGAAAACATGCATAAATATGTTGAAGTGAAGCTGAAAAGAACAGATGAATATTTCTCCATCGTGGTGGAGGACATGGGAACAGGATTCAACTTCAAAAAATACCTTCAGTTTGATGATATACGCATCTTTGATAATCATGGACGCGGAATCGCAATCCTGAATGCACTGTTTCCTGTTCAATTTTTGGATGATGGAAATAAAGTGCTGGTTGAAATTCCTTTGGGAGGACCGGCTAAGCCGCAATAGGTAGGGAAACGAAGGACAAGAATCAGGACTTTAGACGCCATGCATAAGACGTTGGACAATCAACCACTCACTATTCACCATTCACCACTGACCCCCCGTAATTCCTCCTTCGTAATTGAATTACCCTTTCTTCTTTCAAATCAAAACGATATTTTTGAGCGCTTACTCTATCATGCGCCGTTCACATTTCATATTCGGAGGATTGTTTGTTTTGAATGCAGTGCTGTTTGCTGCATGCAATGATTCCTTGCAGGGTGAACTGGCACCCAATCTTCCCCCTGAAACTTTTACTATAGTAGACACTATCATCCGCATCGGCGACGACAGGTTCAATTCGCAGGTACAGATTAGCTGGTGGGCCAACGATCCTGATGGTTTGGTTGCAGGTTACGAATATACATTCGACAGTATCATCACGGAGCCCGGCAGCTGGCACTTTACCACTCAGCAGGATAGCATTTTTCTCCTTCCCACTCCTCCCGGCCAGGATACCATAGACTTTAATTTCAGGGTGCGAGCAATAGATAATATGGGTGCAAAGGATCCAACTCCTGCACAACTGGTTTATCCTGTTAAGAATTCTCCTCCTGCAGTATCTTTTATAAATGCAGCAAATAATCCCCTCACCACATTTCCCGTACTCCGCTTTTACTGGCAGGGAAGTGACCCTGATGGTGCTGAAAACCTAAATCATTATGAGTGTTGCTGGAATGATACTAACCAGTTACCTTATCACATCGACATCAGTGCAACAGGAGCTGTTTTCGAAGCGGGTAGCCTCCAAACTAATTTTCCGGAATGCAAAGTGTATCTCAACAATAATACCGATGCACAACCGGAACTTATGAACGGACTGGCACTTAATGACACCAATGTATTGTACATCCGTGCCGTTGACAATGCGCTGGATGTTTCTCCATATGTAGCTTCTTACAAAGTGTATGTTAAAAAGCCGGTGAGTACCATTTTACTGGTAGATGGCTACACTTCGGGCGGAGCCACAGTTGAAAGCTTTTATGCAACCCAACTGGCGGCGGCAGGTTTTACGACTGTGGATACGATGCAGATTTTCCAACAGTTGAGTGGTGCGTACACACAACTCTCTCCGGACAACATCTCACAATCAAAGTTATTTGCCCTCTTCAAAACCATTATCTGGTTCAGTAACGACGCAGTCAATTCTCTATCACTCGGTCAACGAACACTCAACGATTTTTTTAATGCAGATGGCAAGCTGCTCATGTCTGTTTATGTTTCTTCCCTGTTTGATGAACAATCCAATTTCCTTGACTTTACACCCATTCAATCCTTTGTAGTACCTGCAGATACTACCCTATTGCTAACGGATACATCCACCATTTTTCACCTGCTGCCGGGTTATGCTGATCTGCGCAGCTCCACCTTTTTGGGAGTGGTGCGGCCTTTCAGCCTCGCTGTGGGAGCTACCGCTTTTTATGATGCTTCGCTGATTGCAAAAGACAATGGCACACTGGAGCTTTCAAACTGGAACGGCATCTCCACTATCATGGCAGGTAAAAATAATTCAGCAGGCGAAACCAATTTTATCATTTCTACCCTGGAGTTGCAGAAGCTGGATGGATTGGGAAACATGAATGCCCTCTTTCAGCAGATTCTCATCAATGAATTCGGTTTGTAAAATCTATGAAACGCATCACTATTTTCGCTTCCGGCGCCGGTACCAATGCAAGGGCTATACTTCAGCATTTCCGTCATAATCCGGAGGTAAAAATTGAGGCTGTCATATGCAATAATCCACAGGCAGGAGTGATAGAAGTTGCACTGGAATTCCAGGTTCCCTATTACCTGATCTCCAAAAAAGAATTGAATGAAACAGACAATGTATTGAACTTGCTGAAGAGTTCAGGAACTGATCTTGTAGTGCTTGCGGGTTTTTTACTATTGATTCCTGAAAATATTCTTGCTGCCTTTCCCAACAGGATCATCAATATCCATCCTGCACTGCTGCCTGCACATGGTGGCGCAGGAATGTACGGCAGCAAGGTTCATGCATCAGTTTTACAAGCGCAGGAAAAGGAAACAGGCATCACCATCCATTACCTCAACGGGAAATATGATGAAGGAGAAATAATCATTCAGAAAAAAGTAACTGTTGATCCGGAAGATAACGTAGAAACCATTTCAAGAAAAGTGCATGAACTGGAACATGAATGGTATCCAAAAATTATTGAGCAACTGCTTGCCGCATAATTTTTTTATACGCTGACCGGGGATTATTAAATGCGTTATAAAACATTTTTTTAAAAAATGAAGTGCTATAGTTTGCAGAACTATTCGTCAGTCCGATGGCATTAAGATCGACTGAATATATTTTCCCTCCTTTAAACCATTGCCGTTCATCCGTGAGCATTAGCTCATGATCGTTTATAAAACAGATCGCTTCCCTTTGTGTAAATCCCCTGATACCCAACCTGTACATTTTCCCTCTGAAAAAATCCTTACCAGGAAAGTCTTTAAATATACAGAGTGAATAATAAGTGAGCAGCACAACTGTTTTACCATCATTACTCACAGCGGCCGCAGTAACAGGTTCATTTAATTGAAAGCTATCCATTAATTGTGCAACGTATAAACCCTGCTGATCAGGCAACCGGTATAGCTTGGTAAATCCGGAGCTTGGATTGGAATTGTTTTTTGAAAAAAGATACAGCGAATCGCCCAGGTGAAAGAACGCCTCGCAATCAAAATTCCAGTTGGCAGGTGAAGGAGGAAATTGTTGTTGATCAGGATAGCGGAATGAAATCATGCTGCTCATTATTGAGTCAAAATGAGTATTCGTTGGCAATGATGTTTTCAGTATAGCCAGGTTTCTCCGCTTGTTAAGATTATTACCGTTATCGCCGATATACAAATGTAAAGAATCATCCCTGGCCAGTTCTTCCCAATCGTGATTGATTGCATTACCCACCAAAAAAGACTTTAACAGGTTGCCCCGCTCATCAATTTCATATACAATACTTCCGCCTCCACTGTCATTAATTGTGAAGAAACTATGATCATCTTTCATGATGATTCCTGAAGACTCGCGAATTGCCATTGGAAGCTTTCCTTTCCTAACTGGTTTTATCTTTTGTGAATAAGAAAAAGTCCCTTGTAAACAAAGACAAAACAGGAGGATGGCAACTCTCATAAATTTTCAGTATGACCTGTGTTCATTGGCTGTTTGAAAACCAGTAGGTTGCAATTATACTTGAAAGTGTCCATTTTGCAGTAAGCAATGATGGCAGATCGTTATTCAATTCAATTAAGATCGATTGATGTATATTTGCCGCACTTATCAAGAAAGACGGAGGGAATAGGCCCTGCGATGTCTTGGCAACCCATCCCGGTGGGTGCTAATTCCTAGTCCCGGCTTCTGTCGGGATGAAGATAAGATCAGCGGTGATTCCGAAGATTTTTCCTGGTAAGTACTTTTTGAATGAATGGAACTCAGCAGTTAATCACTTGCGTTAGGCAGGCTGTTATTCCATTCAATACCTAAAAAATTAATTACCATGACTATAGAATCTATTCTTGAAAACCGGATTATGATCCTTGACGGTGCAATGGGCACCATGATACAAAGGTATCAACTCAAAGAAGAAGACTATCGCGGTGAACGATTTAAAGATTTCGCACAGGATCTGAAAGGCAACAATGATTTGCTGAGTTTAACACAACCTACTGTTATCCGCGACATACATGAAGCCTACCTGGAAGCGGGCGCCGATATTATTGAAACCAATACATTCAATGCGCAGAAAATTTCGCTGGCTGATTACAAAATGGAATCATTGGCCTATGAGATCAATCTCGAATCAGCAAAAATTGCAAAGCAGGCTGCCCAAAAATTTAGTCTTCTCACTCCGGATAAGCCACGCTTTGTAGCCGGCGCCCTCGGACCCACAAACCGAACAGCTTCACTTTCACCTGATGTAAACGATCCCGGTTTCAGAGCCGTTACCTTCGACCAATTGGTGGAAGCTTATACGGAGCAGGTAAAAGGCCTGATAGATGGCGGTATTGATTTAATCTTAGTGGAAACTATTTTCGATACATTAAATGCAAAGGCCGCATTATTCGCGATTTATGAATACTTCGACCACATAACCCGCGAACTCCCCATCATGATTTCGGGAACGATTACGGATCAAAGCGGAAGAACACTATCCGGTCAAACACCCGAAGCATTCTGGAATTCTGTTTCACATGCTGAACCATTATCTGTAGGGTTGAATTGTGCGCTCGGAGCTGAGTTAATGCGCCCATACCTCGAAGAATTATCAAATGTTGCCACCTGTTACCTGAGCAGTTATCCCAATGCAGGCTTGCCCAACCAGTTTGGGGAATACGACGAAACTCCAAAACACATGGCAGGTGTAATGCGTGAATTTGCAGAAAGCGGTTTCCTGAATATTGTTGGTGGATGTTGCGGAACTACGCCTGATCACATTAAAGAGATTGCGGAAGCTGTAAAAGATATTTCTCCGAGGACGGTACCACAATTAGTATATGCACGGGTGTAAAATTTTCATCCATTTAAAATTCAACAGAGAATTTTCAGCATTAAAATGATCAAACCCTTTCTAAGGCTCAGCGGGCTCGAACCACTTACACTTACCCCTGAAACCAACTTCGTCAACATCGGTGAGCGAACCAACATCACAGGTTCAAAAGAATTTTCCCGGCTGATACTGGCAGGAAATTATGAAGCAGCGGTTGCGGTTGCACGTCAGCAGGTGGAAAATGGTGCACAGATCATTGATGTTAATATGGACGAAGGCATGCTGGATGGTAAAGATGCCATGGTTAAATTTCTAAACCTTATTGCTGCTGAGCCGGACATTTCGAAAGTGCCGATCATGGTAGATTCATCCAAATGGGAAATTATTGAAGCAGGGCTAAAATGCCTGCAGGGAAAAGGCATTGTAAATTCTATTTCATTAAAAGAAGGAGAAGAAAAATTTTTAGAGCAGGCAAAGAAACTAAAGCGTTACGGTGCAGCTGTGGTATTGATGTGTTTCGATGAAAAAGGACAGGCTGATTCCTTTGAGCGGAAGATTCAAATCGCAAAAAGGTCTTACGATCTTCTCACAAAAAAAATCCATTTTCCGCCACAGGATATCATTATCGATCCCAATATTCTTGCTATTGCAACAGGTATTGAAGAGCACAATAATTATGCAACCGATTATATAAGAGCAACAAAATGGATCAAAGAAAATCTGCCCTTCGCAAAAATAAGCGGAGGCGTGAGTAACCTCTCCTTTTCTTTCCGCGGCAATAACACGGTGCGGGAAGCCATGCATACTGCCTTTTTATACCATGCCATAAAAGCAGGAATGGATATGGGTATCGTGAATGCAGGCATGATCAGCGTGTACGATGAAATTCCAAAAGATCTAGTGGAGCTGGTGGAAGATGTAATCTTTAACAGGCGTGCAGATGCAACAGAACGATTGGTAACATTTGCTGAAACGATTAAAGCAAAAGGCAAGAAAGTTGTGGAAGAAGACGAATGGCGGAAACTATCTGTGGAAGAGCGCCTTAAGCATGCACTGGTAAAAGGCATTGTTGAGTTTATCGAACAGGACACGGAAGAAGCACGATTACAATATGAGGAGCCGATAGAAGTAATTGAAGGTCCGTTAATGGCAGGTATGAATGTGGTGGGTGACCTTTTTGGATCTGGTAAAATGTTTTTGCCCCAGGTGGTGAAGAGTGCAAGGGTGATGAAAAAATCAGTGGCAATTCTCACGCCGTTTATCGAAGCGGGAAAAACAAAAGGCAGTGCAAAAAATGCGGGCAGGGTTTTATTGGCTACTGTAAAGGGTGATGTGCACGACATCGGTAAAAACATCGTAGGAGTAGTGCTCGCCTGTAACAACTACGAGATCATTGATCTGGGTGTAATGGTGGCTGCTGATAAAATTCTGGATACTGCAAAAAAAGAAAACGTTGACATTATCGGGCTCAGCGGATTGATCACCCCTTCCCTGGATGAGATGGTACATCTTGCCAAAGAGATGGAACGCCTGGGATTTAAAACACCTTTGCTCATTGGTGGTGCCACCACATCGCGTATTCATGCAGCCGTCAAAATCGCTCCGCAATATTCCGGTGACACCGTGCATGTGCTCGATGCATCAAGAAGTGTAACCGTAGCGGGAAGCCTGATGGGAAAAGATTCAAAAAGTGTTTTCTCTGAAAAAATAAAAAAAGAATACCTCGAATTAAGGGAGCAATATGCCGGCCGTAAACAGGATAAAAAATATGTACCGGTTTCTTTTGCAAGAAAAAATAAAACTAAGATTGACTGGACAAATTATACACCACCCCAGCCTTGCTTCACTGGAATAAAAGTATTGAATGAATATCCATTGGAAAAAATAAGGGAGCGGATTGACTGGACACCATTCTTCCAAACCTGGGAATTGTTTGGAAAGTATCCTGATATCTTAACCGATGAAAAAGTAGGCACTGAAGCAACTAAGTTATTCAGGGATGCCAACAAATTATTGGATGAAGTGGTGAATGGAAAATTGCTTAAAGCCAATGGAGTAATCGGATTTTATCCTGCTGCAACAATTAATGATGACGATATTGAGATCACGGTTAATGATCAACGAGGTGAGATTTTGAGCGGAGCTCCTGTAAAGACAAATGAAAATACAACCTTCCATTTCCTCCGTCAGCAAAATGAAAAGGCACTTTCGCAAAGCTATTTTTCGCTGGCAGATTTTATTCAGCCAAAAAATTCATCGGTCAATTCTCACAAAGATCACCTGGGTTTCTTTGCTGTAACCGCAGGTATTGGTATTGAATCATTGATAGAAAAGTTTGAAAAGGACCATGATGATTATAATTCAATCATGATCAAGGCACTCGCCGACCGGTTGGCAGAAGCGTTTGCAGAAACGTTGCATGAAGAGATCCGTAAAGAGCATTGGGGATATGCTAAAGAGGAAAGTTTATCTGCTGATCAACTAATCAAAGAAGACTATGTTGGAATTCGTCCTGCACCCGGCTATCCCGCCTGCCCCGATCATACGGAAAAAAGAACACTATTCGATTTGCTGCAGGTAGAAGAAAATACAGGCATCCGGCTCACCGAAAGTTTTGCCATGTATCCCGCATCATCTGTGAGTGGATTTTATTTTTCCCACCCGCAATCAAAATATTTCGGCATTGGGAAAATTGCCCGCGACCAGGTGGAAGATTATGCAAGCAGGAAAGGAATGACCATAGAGGAGGCCGAAAAATGGCTCTCGCCTAACCTGTCATATAACCTATAAATTATTCACTGTCTCCGGTCTTTAAACTGAATCCTCTTTACGAGGACAAAACTTCGGGCTCTTGTGTCTTCGTAGCAAAAAATATTAGCTACAAAGGTGCGAAGGCACTAAGAAGAATGGCACCTTAGTGCCTTCGTAGCAAAAAATATTAGCTACAAAGGCGTAAAGGCACAAAGAAGAATGGCGCCTTTGTTACTTCGTAGCAAAAAATATTAGCTGCAAAGGCGCGAAGGCACAAAGAAAACACTACTGTATGTAAATTATTCTTCTCCTGATCCCTGTGAAGTCCGTGATTAAATTTAACCTAAATTTAAACTCCCAAACCACCACTATGAATAAGGCCTCTTACTTTAGTATTTTTTTGATATGCCTGTTTGCTCATACACCCATTTTTGCACAGGAACCTGTGATAGCACTGCAGGAATTTTCAACCGGGTATACAAGTCCTGTTGACATTCAAAATTGCGGCGACAACCGGTTGTTTGTAGTGCAACAAAACGGATACATCTATTGGTGTGATTCAATGGGCATCAGGAATTCATCTCCCTTCCTTGATATTTCAAGCAAGATAAGTCAATCGAGTGAACGTGGTTTACTGGGATTGGCTTTTCATCCCGGCTATCTGAACAATGGTTTTTTCTTCGTGTATTATACAAGGCTTACTGACGGATACCTTCGCATTTCAAGGTTCTCTGTGGATTCATTAAATGAAAATGCCGCGGATCCTAACAGCGAATTGATACTTATCGAAATTCCGCATCCATCCTATAATAATCACAATGGAGGTTGTCTTCAATTTGCACCTGATGGTTATCTCTATGCTGGAACAGGAGATGGAGGCAGCTTTGGTGATCCCAATGAAAATGCACAGAATACTAAAAATTATCTCGGTAAAATGTTGCGCTTAGATGTTGATGGTGGCACACCCTATGCTATTCCGTCCGACAATCCTTTTATTAATGACCCTGACAATTATTATCCCGAAATATGGGCATACGGCCTGCGAAATCCGTGGCGGTTCAGCTTTGACAGGATCACAGGAGATCTCTGGATCGCAGACGTGGGACAAAATATCTGGGAAGAGATTGATTTTATGCCGGTCATTAACGGAGGCGGACAAAACTACGGATGGGATTGCTTTGAGGGAACACACACCTATGAGCCGGAAAACTGCTCAGGCAGTGCAGTGCTTACTGATCCCGTTTATGAGTACCAGCACGAATCAGGTGGGGATTGCTCGGTAACCGGAGGATATATTTATCGCGGAGGGCAGTTTGCAAATCTTTATGGTAAATATATTTTCGTGGATTATTGCAGCGGAAAATTCAGGGCCACTTCTCATAACGCAGATGGTACTTTTACAACAACTTTAGCAGGTGATGAAGTGATCGACGAGGATGAAGGTTCTTTTTCCTCTTTTGGGAAAGATCACCATGAAGAATTGTATGTAACAGATGTTACACATGGTAAAATTTACAAGCTCACCGATACAACCTGCTTACCTGTTGCAGCTATCCTCGCCAATAACAATGGCACCCTCTCCATTGATACTGCTGTTTGTATTGGAACTGCATTGCAGGCGGTTATTGGAACAGGACTCACGTATCAATGGCAGTTCAACGGTATTGATATTGCAGGAGCCACTTCTTCAAACTATGTTGCCGCGAATGCTGGCTCGTACACTTTATTCGTCACTAATGCAGAAAGCTGTACAAACTCTTCATCAGTGATTTCAGGAGTAGCTACCATCCCGTCTTTTGATGGACTTGATTCGGTGTATTGTGACAACGATAATAATCTCCCTCATACACTATACGGAAATCCTTCCGGTGGCATTTTTTCAGGCAATGGAATTGTTGGAGATACTTTTAACCCCGCCATAGCGGGAATTGGTTCACACATAATTACCTATAGTTATCAAAACTCATTTGGCTGTATTGCTTCTTATTCAGACTCAACCGTAGTGGTGGCCTGTACAGGTGTAAGCAGCATTGCCGGTACCAGTCACATTCAAATTTTCCCGGTCCCCTGTAAAGGCTCTTTCAGTATTAACTGGAATAAGATTACTGAAACAATTACTGAAGTCAGTATCTTTAACCTATCGGGACAACCAGTAATGTCGATTCAGGTTTTGCCGATGACAGAGAGTATCTCAACATTCAATGTTGAATCGATACCTGGTGGAATGTACCTCTTGAGAATTGCATCAGGAAATGAGTTTTTTTATAAGAAATTATTAATTGAAAATTAACCAAATTAAAAAGCATCATCCAAACCGTCTTTAAAATGTTCGTGCCACTAAAGAAACATTTTCTGCTGCTGATCACCGTCATTTTTTTTATCTCTTACCAGGATACCTTTGCGCAGGAAACAAATCATACTCCCGGAGATTTGATTGTTATGGTGAAGAAAGAAAATGATGTTAAAGAACTGATTGCCGATTTCACTGTATTCAATGATCTGCCAACAGGGTTAACCATAAAGCAACAACTTTCAAAACGGCTCAATATCTTCCTGCTGCATTTTGATGGTGCAATTATTGATGAATCCAAGCTGCTTTCTGAAATAAGAAACAATTCGGCTGTTTCCATTGCACAGTTCAATCATTTTATTGAATCGCGCAATGTACCCAACGATCCACGGTTTGGTGAACAATGGAACATGCTCAACATCGGTCAAACCGGCGGAACACTGGGTGCAGATGTGCGGGCCACGAGTGCATGGGACATTACAACCGGCGGATTTACTGCCGGAGGAGATACCATTGTTATTGCCATTGATGATGATGGCTTTGACCTCGTACATGAAGATCTGGAGTTCTGGAAAAATCACCACGAGATTCCCGGTAACTTAATCGACGATGACGAAAATGGTTATGTAGATGATTATGACGGATGGAATTCCCAGAACAACAGTGGCGTGATTACTTCCCTTTCCAGTGGTCACGGAACACATGTGGCAGGCATTGCAGGTGCGAAAGGAAATAATAGTCTTGGTGTAACCGGCGTAAACTGGAATGTAAAAATTCTCCCTGTGCAGGGAAATTCCGGCACAGAATCCATTGCAGTTGCAGGTTATGCCTATATCCTTGAGGTACGTGCTTCTTACAATGAAACAAACGGTGCAGCAGGCGGATTTGTAGTTTCTACCAATTCTTCCTGGGGAACAGATTTTGGGCTGCCGGCCAATTTTCCGATTTGGTGCGCGATGTATGATTCCATGGGTGCACAGGGAATTTTAAGTGCGGCAGCTACCAGCAACAGCAGCAATGTGAATGTGGACATTCAAAGCGATATGCCCACAGCTTGCAGTAGCGATTATCTTATTTCCGTTACCAACACAGATAAGAACGATAACCGCACCGCAGCATTTGGAGCAACTACCATTGATCTTGGCGCTCCTGGTTCTTCTATACTTTCTACTATTCCTGGAAATGGTTATGGAGCAAAGTCAGGTACTTCGATGGCATCACCACATGTGGCAGGAGCTATTGCCTTAATCTGTTCCCTTCCCTGCGACTCTTTAAGCAACGACTTGAAGAATAATGCGGCAGCGACTATGCTGCGCATTAAAAAGTTTATACTTGATGGCGTTGATCCTGTAATAAGCCTGGATGGAAATACTGTTAGCGGAGGACGGCTGAACGTAAACCAGGCATTGCTAAATGCTGCAGCCTATTACAATTGCAATGTTGGAGTTGATGAAATAACACCTGGCACTAATAATTTTGCAGTATTCCCTAATCCTGCAACAGAGGAAGTAAATGTAGTAGTGAAGGACAACTCATCCCGCATCAAATCTGTTTCATTGCTTAATCTCCTGGGACAGGAAGTATTGAGTAACACCTTTCCCGCTTCCCATGCCGGCGTTATCCAGATTAATGTTTCCTTGCTAAAAAAAGGATGCTATTTTTTAATGCTTGAAACAGAAGATGGAAGTATGCTTTCCCATAAAATTCTTATCAATTAAACCACCTCGTTATAATCCGCTGCAATTAATGATGCAGACTATTGACAATTGCAGATGAAAGGAAAAAATATTCTGCTTCTCCTCTTTTGTCTGTATGCTGTCCTTCTCGCTATTTCAATATGGAACCATGAAATGTGGCGGGATGAATTACAAACATGGGGAATAGTAATTCACAGTGCTGGATTCAGCGATCTTTTAGAGAACAAAAAATATGAGGGACATCCTATTCTTTGGTTTGCCATCGTATGGGTTGTTTCTAAATTTACCGGTGCCCTTATTTGTATACAGGTCATTAATTACCTCTTCGCTTTAATTACAGCCTGGTTGATCATTTATAAATCACCATTTAGGGTACTTCAAAAAACATCGCTCGTTTTCTCGTACTATTTCTTTTATGAATATGCCGCCATTAGCCGCAACTACATGCTGGCTATAATGCTGATCATTGGCATTTGTGTTCTCTGGAAATCTTCAGCCAGGCGGCCTGGGCTGATAATGCTGCTCTTATTTCTTCTTTGTTTCACAGAAGCCTATGCTTCTATTATCAGTGTGTGCCTGGCAATTACTTTACTTGTTCAACAGTATTTCCGTTCACTGCCAGTAAAAAGGAAACTAGTGCTCCTGTTTTTCCCGCTTGCAGCAATCACCGGATCAGTCCTATCCTACATAACCACTGTTCCACCGGATGACTCAGAAGTAAATTACCCGGTCAGGCTTGTATTCAGCATGGATCACCTGTTGCGTGTGCTGGGTAACTTCTGGAATGGAATGATACCTGTTCCAAAATTCACAGAGCATTTCTGGAGCATGCCGTTACTGAATGAAACAACCCTGGCAGCTATATTGGGAATCATACTGATGGGAGTAATTCTAACTCAGGCATTTTCTTACAAAAGCCTTTTTATTTTTTTGCTTCTTTCTATTTCGGGAATTATGCTGTTCATGTATTTTAAATACTCAGGCTACCAAAGACATTTCGGGCATTTCTTCATCCTTTACATTTGTTACGAATGGATAAAAAGATATGAATTACCCGTCACAAATATTTCGGTGTTTCAAAAAGGAAGTTCAGTCATTCTCTATGCTATTCTTATTCTGAATACCACTGTAGGAATTTCTTTCGCCGTTGCTGATTGGATCCTTCCTTTTTCATCTGGAAAACAAACCGCCCGTTATATCAGCACTCATTTCCCCAAAGATGTGAGTATAGCAGGTTTTACCGATTGCCCTGTAACAACGGTGGCAAATTATCTTGAAAAAGATATTTACCTGCTGAACAATCTCCATAGATCATCGTACATCACTTTTTCTACCAGGCGTATTAAACCAACCTATGAAGTAGTGCTTTTCAACACATTAAAACTCGCTGATTCCCTGCATTCAATGGTTCTTATTATGAATTACCCTTTTGATTTTTACAGTGAATATCCTGTGTTGAAAGTGGGTGAAAAAAAAACGCTGACGTATCAATCACCAACAGGAGATCACCAGATACATTTTAAAAATCTCGCCTATTTTGGAAACTCAATGGTGGATGAAGAAAACTTCTACGTGTATGAAGTTAATAGAAGCATGCCCTGAAGTTTCAACCGGAGGCCTTCAAATTTTCAATGATAGAATTTCTTTGTCTTATCAATGGGCATCCAGCCAATTCTTCCCGCTTCCTGCTCCTACTTCAATTGGAACAATCAGTGGCATAGAATTTTTCATAAGCTCCACAACAATAGTTTTCACTTCATCCACTTCTGAAACATGCGCATCAAAAACCAACTCATCGTGTACCTGGAGCGTCATCTTTGTTTTGAAGTTGCGTTTCTTAAATTCGCGGTGAATATTGATCATGGCCAATTTTATCATATCTGCTGCCGAACCCTGGATAGGTGCATTAATCGCCAACCGTTCCGCTTGTGCCCGAACAGTAAAGTTCGCTGAGTTGATATCCCGCAAAGAACGCTTTCTTCCAAGCACCGTTTGCACGTATCCATTTTGGTGGGCAAACTCGATGTTCTTTGCCATTAACTGGCTCACGCCCGGAAACTGTTTCTGGTAATTGTCAATAATTTCCTTTGCATCGCTGCGTGAAATGCCAAGGGTTTGAGAAAGCCCGAAAGCAGATTGACCATATGCAATTCCGAAATTCACCGCCTTTGCATTGCGGCGCATTTCAGAAGTAACCATGTTTAGTTCAACTGCATACACTTTAGCTGCAGTAGCTGCATGTATGTCCAATCCTTTTTTAAATGCATCCAGCATATTTTCATCTTCACTCAATGCAGCAATAATCCGTAATTCTATCTGAGAATAATCACAGGAAAGCAATACATGTTCTTCATCACGTGCAATAAATGCTTTTCTTATTTCCTTTCCGCGATCCGTACGAATGGGAATATTCTGCAGGTTGGGGTCCACTGAACTCAGGCGGCCCGTAGCTGCAATGGCCTGGTTGAATGAAGTATGCACCCTTCCTGTTTTGGGATTGATCAGCAGTGGTAATGCATCCACATACGTTGATTTTAACTTTGACCATTCGCGGTAGTCCTGGATCTTTTTTGCAATTGCAAATTCATTTACAAGCTTGCTCAACGTATCTTCATCTGTAGAATACTGTCCTGTTTTTGTTTTCTTTCCCAGGTAAGGAATTTTCAGTTTATCGAACAGCACTTCTCCTAGTTGTTTGGGTGAAGCAAGGTTGAACCGGACACCGGCCAACTCATACACTTCTTTCTCTACCTGCACAATTTCCTTCTCCATCTGCTTCGAATAACCATTCAGAAATTCCTTATCAATTTTCACCCCTTCAAATTCCATGGCAGCAAGCACAGGAACCAATGGAACCTCCACTTCATTAAAAAGTGTTTCGAGCTGCTTCCCCTTTAACAACGGCACGAAAATGTGTTTTAGCTGCAGTGTTATATCAGCATCTTCTCCTGAATATTCTGCCACCTTTTCAACATCCACATCACGCATATTACCCTGGTTCTTCCCCTTTTTTCCAATCAATTCTTCTATATGAATGGGTTCATAACTGAGATAATTCTCTGCAAGAATATCCATGTTGTGCCGCTGGTCCGGTTCAACCAGGTAATGCGCCAGCATGGTATCGAACATCGGCCCCTTTACTTCCACACCGTACCACTTGAGCAAAAGCATATCATAC
The DNA here is from genome assembly GCA_039919825.1 of Chitinophagales bacterium. Classification (GTDB taxonomy): domain Bacteria; phylum Bacteroidota; class Bacteroidia; order Chitinophagales; family UBA10324; genus JACCZZ01. Next base: position 22,615 of record JBDSEW010000209.1, read on the forward strand.
TTTATATTTTGCCCGATCTTAATAATCTGCTCATCCTCCAGCACAGGTTTAAATATTTCCAGCACGCTCATAGCTGCCACGCGATCTGCAGGAATGGGAACATAGTACGCCTCAAATGTTTTAAATGAAATGGCAAGCCCTACCAGGTCAGCGAGATTTGCATCTACGTTGGTGGATTCTGTATCAAAACAAAATTCTTTTTGCTCCTGCAGTTGCTGCGCGAGTTGCTGCATTTTATCTTCTGTATCCACCACATGATAGGTATGCGGAGTATTGGCAGCATTTTTTGCCGCCGATGGCTTTACAGTTTCAATTTCCGTCAATGAGGTGC
>JBDSEW010000317.1:0-6256 GCA_039919825.1 Chitinophagales bacterium
ATTTGTGCTAAAGGATGTGCTGATTACACGCGCAAACAACTCGATGAACTTACGGACTTTGTGAAACGTCCGCAGCTCGGTGCAAATGGCCTCGTGTATGTCCGCTGCAACACCGATGGATCTTTCAAGTCTTCAGTTGATAAATTTTATTCACCGGAGGAGTTAAAAAATATTTCGGAAAAATTCAGCGGGCAGCCAGGAGACCTGTTGCTGATTCTTGCAGGACCCACCGCTAAAACGAGCAAGGCATTGAGCGAGCTGCGTCTTGAAATGGGTAACCGTTTGGGTTTGCGGAAAAAAGAAGATTATAAACCATTGTGGGTACTTGACTTTCCTTTGTTTGAATACGATGCGGAAGAAAACCGTTGGAATGCGATGCACCATCCATTCACCTCTTGGAGAGCAGAAGATGAAACTTATTTTGAGACAGATCCGGGAAAAATTAAAGCCAATGCCTACGACATGGTTTTAAATGGAGTAGAAATTGGTGGCGGTTCTATCCGCATTCACAAACGGGCGCAGCAGGAGAAGATGTTCAGCATGCTGGGATTGTCGAAAGAAGAAGCTCTTGAAAAATTCGGATTTATCCTGAATGCTTTCGAATACGGGGCGCCTCCACATGGTGGTATCGCCTTCGGTTTCGACCGCTTTTGTTCCATGACGATTGCGAACCAGGAAAACATCCGTGACTTTATTGCCTTCCCGAAAAATAATATGGGTCGTGATATGATGCTGGATGCCCCGGGCGAGATTGATGCGAAGCAGAAGAAAGAACTCGGACTGAAGTAACTTCAAAAAATCATCCCTGAAATTCCTGGCAATGCAGCGGGTTTTCAGGGATGAAATTATTATCTCATGGGATGGCTTAACCACCCTTCTTTATCACAATTTTTTTCTGGGTGAAGTTATAAGCAGCATCCAGGAATTCCACCATTTTCAACCAGTCTTCTTTTTTTACAAAATCAGTCTTGTAGGTTTTGGCAACATTGATGATTAATTTTTGACCATCAACCTTTGCAGTGGAAACAAATGAACCTGTGAGATTGTAAACATTGTTATTAAGCGCTTCCAAACCTTCGGCCTTGTAACCTGCAGGCAAATCAATAGTTACCTGGTAAGTAAGTGTACGCGGAAGCGGGAGACTAAATGAACCAACATAATTCGAGTTACCCTGTGTATTCAGACTAAACCCCAATGCAGGGATGGCGTGCACATCAATGGATGTATTTTCATTAAGGTCTATAATATTCAACCTCATAGAGGTAAGTGACAATGGAAATGCCTGATATCTGGTCTACAGAGTTACTATAAATCTCTGCATCAGAAAAAGAGGGCAACCTGAAACCATCGAGTATCAAGTATATCCCATGTTGTGAAAAAAACAGTCTTTAAATTCCTGAGCGTGAGCAGAAACAGTAAAAATCAGGAGCAGTAAAGGATACGCGCAGCCAGGAGTGGTTTATTCATTATAGTTGTGTTTTTAAATTTGCAGAGATAATAATTCGAATCAAATATGACAATAAATATTGAATAAAGAATTTTGTGAATTACTCGCTTGGCTTTCAAATCGTCTGATCTGAATCTATATAGAAAACATTCTCTGTGAGGGCACACCTCAACGATGTAATATCTTTATCTTTATAAAAATATCCACACTTGTCAGCATCACTTTTTGATTTTGGTATGATCGGCCTTGGTGTAATGGGCCGCAACTTATTGCTTAACATGGCCGACCATGATTTTGCGGTGGCCGGGTTTGATCTCGATGCTGCTAAGATTGCGGCCTTGGAAACGTCCGCCACACCCGGCACCGCTGTCAAAGGGTTTCCAACCTTACCGGAAATGATTGTATCCCTTTCAGTTCCCCGAAAACTGATGATGCTGGTGCCCGCAGGTAAACCGGTGGATGATGTGCTCAACAGTCTTGTTCCGCTGCTGGAACCGGGCGATGTTGTGATTGACGGAGGTAATTCGCATTACACCGATACACTCCGGCGCGTCAAATTCATGCAGGAAAAAGGGATTCATTTCATGGGCATAGGAGTTTCCGGTGGTGAAAAAGGAGCGCGCACCGGCCCAAGCATCATGCCGGGAGGTGATAAAGAGGCCTATAAAAATGTGCAGCCGATTCTTGAGGCCGTGGCTGCAAAAGTGAACGATACTGCCTGTGTGGCGTATCTGGGAAAAGATGCAGCCGGCCATTACGTGAAGATGGTGCATAACGGTATTGAGTATGCGATCATGCAACTGATCAGTGAAACATACTGGTTGATGAAACATGCCATGAATTACAGCAACGATCAATTGCATGAAGTCTTTACCACCTGGAATGAAGGTTCCCTGAAATCATTCCTGCTGGAAATAACGGCTGATATTTTTTCGCAGCCGGATGATAAAACGCCCAATCATTTAATTGATATGATCCTCGATAAGGCAGGATCAAAAGGTACCGGTAAATGGACTTCTCAGGACGCGATGGATCTTCCCATTCCGGTTCCTGTGATTGATATGGCTGTTGCCATGCGCGACCTTTCTTCGTTAAAGGAGGAGCGTGTAAAGGTTGCTGCTATGTATCCCGTGGTAAAAAATTCTCCGTTTACCTCCAACGACTTTGTTTCACAGCTTCATGATGCGTTGTTATTCGCTACCATCATGTGTTATGCGCAGGGACTTGCCATGTTACAAAAGGCATCCGTTAACCTCAGCATGCAGATTGCGGTAGATGAAGTGGTGCGCATCTGGCGTGGGGGCTGCATTATTCGTTCGGCCTTGCTCGAAACTTTTTGGAAAGCCTTTCAGGCGAACCCACAACTTTCCAATTTATTACTGGATGAAAATGTTGCAGCATTGCTTAAGCCCTCAGAAAAAAGGATCCGGGAAGTTATAGTTATTGCAACGCAGCAAGGATTACCGGTAGCAGGCCTCATGGCTGCGCTTGCTTACTTTGATAATTACCGGAGTGGGGAGCTGCCTACTAATCTCATTCAGGCCCAGCGTGATTATTTCGGGGCACACACGTATCAGCGAATTGACATGCCCGGATCGTTTCATACCGAATGGATTTGATTGAGGTCAAATTCACCCAATCTAAAGACGTCAGATTTTCTAATTGAACTCAATGGATTAACAGGGTTTTTCTTAGTAAGTAACGCCGTCAGTTTCGTATCTTTGAAAGAAGACAAAAAATACGCCCATGCAGCATAAACCTAATATCCCTACCCGCCTGCTTTGGGAATATGACATTGAAAAATTTAATTGGGATCGGTCTTATAAAATCGTAATCGAAAGAGTGATTGAAAGGGGTAGTATAGATGACTGGAAGGAAATATTTCGATTTTACGGGAAGGAAAAAATTCTGGAAACTGTAGAATGGTCGAGGCAATTAAATATAAGAGACAAAAAGTTTGCACGCTTTTTTGTAAACTCCGACTTGCTCCATGCTGCATAAGGACCCCTTTATTGTAGCACCTGAAACATTCGCTCTCATTCAACAATTGCAGTCATTGGCTGAATTGAATGAATTTTATTTAGTTGGTGGAACTTCCCTTGCATTGCAAATGGGTCATAGAAACTCAATTGACATCGATTTATTCTCTCAAATTTTTTTTACGGGTCAATCATTGGCTGAAATACTAAAACGGTATATGACTGTCCGGATTGATGTTGCAGTGAATGGCACTCTTTTGAGCCACATAAACAATATTAAAGTTGATTTTATATGCCACAATCATCCCTATGTAAAAGAACCGATTAAAGAAGAAGGCATCACCTTTCTTTCGATGCAGGATATTGCTGCGATGAAACTCAATGCAATTATTCAATCCGGCCAGCGACTGAAGGATTTTATTGACATCTACTTTCTCCTCCGGCATTTTTCTGTCAATGACATGCTTCATTTCTTTTCTGTTAAATATGATTATATCAGCCCTGCTATGGCATTGAAAGCACTCGTGTATTTCGACGATATTGATGAGACTATCGATCCGCCTCAATTGGTGAAGCCGCTATCCTTACAGAAAATCAAAGAGCGGATTACAGATGCAGTACTGAGCTCAAAAAAAGTTTTCCGTTAGCTGAAGCTTTATCAGTTCTTCGCTTCCGGAAGAATTCAACAAAACTTCAATTAACTTTAACCGATGCAACAAACAAAACGCCCCGGGGCTACAGTGCTGTTTATTTTTGGAGGAAGCGGTGACCTGAACTACCGCAAACTTTTACCAGCACTTTACAATTTATTTTTGGATGAAATGATGCCGGAACATTTTTTCATTTGTGGCATCGCACGCGCAACATTTACAGACCTCACCTACCGTAAGCATTTGCTGCAAGGGGTGAAAAAATTTTCCCGCAGGAAGAAAGAGATCAGCAAAGTATGGAAGGAATTCTCAACGCATATCTCCTATCTGAAAATGGATGTGGCGGATAAAAAACCATATGGTGCCATTGCAACACTCATTGCAGAAAAAGAAAAGCAATGGAAAACTAAAGCAAATGTTGTGTACTACATGGCAGTTGCACCGCAGTTGGTTTCTACGATTGTTTCCAACCTTGGAAAACTGAAACTGTGTGATGATGCAAAATGTACGCGGGTGGTAGTAGAGAAACCATTCGGACATGATCTTGAAAGTGCCCACGCATTGAATAAATTATTACTTAGCATACTCGACGAAGAACAGATTTACCGGATTGATCATTACCTCGGCAAGGAAACCGTACAAAATATTCTTGCCCTGCGCTTTGCGAATACTTTATTCGATCCGATCTGGAACCGCCATTACATCGATCATGTGCAGATCACCGCTGCTGAAACCATCGGGCTGGAAGATCGCGGCGCTTATTACGACCAATCTGGTGCATTGCGCGACATGGTGCAAAACCATATTTTGCAATTGATCTGTATGGTGGCGATGGAAGCACCGGTTGCCTTTGATCCGAATGAAATAAGAAATAAAAAAGCGGATGTACTGAATGCGATCCGGCGCATTAGCAGGGAGATGGTGCATGAATATGCAGCCCGCGGGCAGTATGGAAGCGGGACGTTGAATGGAAAAAAACTGGTTTCTTATAGAAAAGAAAAAAACGTAGATCCCAAATCAAATACGGAAACATTTGCAGCGGTAAAGTTTTATGTAGATAACTGGCGGTGGGAAGGTGTCCCTTTTTATGTGCGCGTTGGAAAATTGCTGCAACGGAAAACTACTATCATCACACTGCAGTTCCGGCCTACACCTCACTATGCATTTCCTGCAGAAGCAGCAGATACTATGCGTCCCAACAGGCTCACCATCACCATCCAACCTGAAGCCGATATCCGGATTCGTTTCCAGGCAAAGAGGCCAGGCCAATCAATGATCTTAGATCCGGTAGATATGGTCTTCAACTACCATGATGCCTATGACGGCAATGAGCCCGAAGCTTATGAAACCCTGCTGCTGGATGTTATGCAGGGAGATGCCACCTTATTCATGCGTTCCGACCAGGTAGAAGCAGCATGGAAAGTGATTCAACCCATCCTGGATACGTGGCAAGAACGATCTCCTGTAGATTTTCCCAATTATGATCCCGGTTCCTGGGGACCTGAAGACGCAGAAGCTTTGATTGCAAGAGATGGCCGCAACTGGATCACACTCCCTTCAAATGATCAATGATAGAATGAACCTCAATCAACGCGGGCAATTGCATATTGAAAAAGATCCCGACCGGCTTAGCAAAGTATTGGCTGAATGGATTATTCAATATGTAGCAGAAGTATTAAAAATACAGCATCGTTTCACCTGGGCATTATCTGGCGGAAACACCCCAAAGCAACTGTATCAACTGTTGGCGCAACCGCCCTACCGGGAAAAAATTCCATGGAACAGGCTGCATATTTTTTTTGGTGATGAACGTTATGTGCCGTTCGATGATCCGGGTAGCAATGGCAAGATGGCATTTGATGCACTACTGAATCACGTACCTGTTCCTCCGGATCAGATTCATTATATCCGTACAGATTTAACTCCGGCAAAAAGCGCATCTGAATATGAAACGGTCCTGCATTCGTACTTTGATCAGACAAGAAATTCCTTTGACCTGGTTTTGCTGGGCATGGGAGATGATGGACATACCTTATCGCTGTTTCCAGGCAGCGAAATAATTTTTGAAAAACAGCATTTGGTGAAATCGTTATATAGCACGGTACACCAGCTACACCGCATTACGCTCACTTCTCCTGTTATTAATCGCGCAGCACGGGTTGCATTTTTTGCATCAGGAA
>JBDSEW010000271.1:0-10786 GCA_039919825.1 Chitinophagales bacterium
AATTGCTTATTCATTTTATATAACCGTTCTGCTTCCGCAAATGCATTGTCCACTTCAGCCATTTGGTTAAGTTCACGAATGGTGTTCTGATCGGAAAGGTTTTTCGTGTTTTGCATTTGGGTGAGCACATCAAATACTGCTGTTTGCCGGTTGGCCAAATCGAGTTCCAGATCTGTATTCACCATTTTTAATATAGGATCACCTTTTTTCAGCACGGCTCCGTCTTCCGCAAACTTTTCTTCTACCCTGCCCCCTTCCACTGCATCCAGGTAAATAGTCGTGATGGGAAGCACCACGCCATTTACGGGAATAAATTCCTGGAAAGAACCATTCTTTATTTCACTGATAGTAATTCGTTCGGTATCTACATTCAGCTTGCTTTTACCCGCGGTGAAATAATAGCTGGCGCTGATCAGCAGGATCAGGCCAACCACTCCACCTATCGAAAGCAGGCGCTTCTTCGTCCATGTCTTTTTGGGAATTACTCTATCCATAATGCGTACTCAAAAATTAAATTTTAGCAGTAATTATTGACAATGCGTTTTGCAATTCTGCTTTGTTACAGCAGAAAAAAGAATATTTTTCAGGGTCGCTGATACAGCAATATGCCAGAATGATGCTTTATTGACTTTCAATCAATTAGCATAATTATTTTGTACAAGGTGTTCGTTTTTGATACACTTGTTGTACGTTTCCGAACACTGTTTTTCGACGAAATAATTATTGCCTGCGGTAGTAATATTGGTATACTTGTAGTTGGGTTGTTGACCTGTTCTGAAGTGGTTACTTTTAAATTGCCGACCCATCGACTTCGCGCAGGGTGCGTGTACCCTGCGCGAAGTCGATGGGTTTTAAGGGTTTCAGCAGATCCAAAAAAGTTAATAAAATATGGTACTGAAGAATGCATCTATACTTGTTGTTGACGATGATACCGACGTGCTCACCGCAGTCCGCCTCTTATTAAAAACAGAGGCGAAGGAAGTGATTACGGAGAAGAATCCCGAAAACTTACGCTCATTGCTCTCCGAAAATTCATTTGATCTCGTGCTGCTCGATATGAATTTCAACAGCACGCTGAATACGGGTAACGAAGGACTATTCTGGTTGAGAAAAATTCAGGAAACCAAATCAAATGTCCAGGTAATCATGATCACGGCGTATGCGGGGATTGATCTTGCCGTACGTTCATTGAAAGAAGGAGCCGCAGATTTTGTGGTGAAACCCTGGCACAATGAAAACCTGATAGAGACGATCAAAGATGCACTTAGAAATAAAGAAACAGGAAAACCAACTCCTTCAAAAGAAAAAAAACGCGATTCAATCATTGGGTCAGAACTGATTGGCGAGTCGGAAATAATGAAGGATATTTTTTACAAGATTGAAAAGATCGCACCTACTGATGCAAATATTTTAATACTCGGTGAAAATGGAACCGGGAAAGACCTCATCGCCAAAGCTATCCACCAGCAATCATTACGTGCTGAAAAACCTTTTGTGAAAGTGGATGTGGGTGCCCTCACCGAATCACTTTTCGAGAGTGAATTATTCGGGCATAAGAAAGGCTCCTTTACCGATGCACGTGAAGACCGGATGGGACGCTTTGAAGCTGCCGATGGTGGCACTTTGTTTTTGGATGAGATTGGAAATATTTCTTTGCAACAACAAGCTAAACTACTCACTGTGTTGCAAAACAGGCAGGTGACCAGGATCGGAACCAATCAATCTATTCCCGTTGATCTGCGTCTTATTTGCGCCACCAATCTTCCGATCACAGAACTGGCGAATGAAAAACGATTTCGCAAAGACCTGATCTATCGTATCAATACAGTTGAGATTATTATTCCTCCATTACGCAAAAGAGGAATTGACATCTCTTTACTCGCCAGTCATTTTTCAAAAATTTATGCTGAAAAATATTTGCGGCCCAATCTCCAGCTTGATCCAAAAGCAGTGGATAAATTAACACATCACCATTTTCCGGGAAATGTTCGGGAGCTGCAATACACCATCGAGCGCGCAGTGATCATGTCGGATGGAAATGTAATGCAACCTAAGGACCTCATTTTTTCACCGATAGAAGCTGCGCATTATGTTACCGACGAACCTGAGGATCTGAAACTAAGTGCTATCGAAAAAAATACGATTCTGCGCGTGATTGAAAAACACCAGGGAAATATTACCAAAGCTGCAAAGGAATTAGGACTTACCCGAACTGCGCTATACCGCCGACTTACCAAGTATGATATCTGACCGTTTCGAATGGAGAATTATGTTCCGTGTGCTGCTGTTATTCGCAGTGCTGAGTGCAGCCGCATGGCTATTGGTGACGAAACAGTACCTCTACTTTGGATTGTCTGTTCCCGTGATCATTTATTCGGTGATTGAATTTTATCGCTTTAATAAAAAAGGACAATCGGAAGTAGAACAATTTGTAGAATCAGTTCACTACCGTGATTTCTCCAGGTATTTTGATGTGAAGAGAGCTCCCTCCGACCTGAAACCTTTGCGAAAAGGATTCAATGAAATAAATACTACGTTCAAGATCATCAGCAAAGAAAAGGAAACACAGTACCAGTATCTGCAAAAAATACTGGAGCTGGTGAATACCGGAATTCTATCTTATGAAGTGGAAAGTCTCGAGATTGTGTGGATGAATGAATCGCTGAAAAACATGCTGGGCATCCCCTATCTTAAAACATTGCAGTCATTGCAAAAGCGGGACGAGAGTTTGTTCCACGAAATCTCAAAGCTGCGTGCGGGAGAAAATAAAGTAGTGAGCATTACGGTCGACAGAAATGCATTTAAGGTTTTATTATCAGCTACTGCATTTCAAACAGATAATAAAATCTACAAACTGATTGCCTTTCAAAATGTGAATGAAGCATTGGATGAAACAGAAGCAAAGGCCTGGCAGAAATTACTAAGTGTGATGACGCATGAGATCATGAATTCCGTAGCACCTATTTCTTCCCTTGCAGAAACTTTAAAGAATCGTTTGCAGCAATCAGCAAATGGACTTAATGAACAATATTCGCTCGAAGACCTGGAGATCGGCATTGATACCATTCAGAGGCGCAGCGAAGGTTTGTTGAAATTTGCGGAGACCTACCGCAACCTGAACAAGATTACTTCACCCAACCTGAAAAAAGTATATGTGCGTGATCTTTTTGAAAACCTGCATCGTTTAATGCAACCTACAATGGAACAAAAACACATCGAGCTGGAAATTATTTTAAAAGATACTGACCTTATGCTTGATGTAGATGCCAGTTTGGTGGAACAGGTATTGATCAACCTGGTGGTGAACGCAATGGAAGCAGTAAAAGACAGGGAGAAACCCACCATTATTTTATCAGCATATGAAAGCAGCAATAAAAAAACAACTTTAAAAATAGCCGACAACGGAACAGGCATGCCTGCAGAAATGATTGAGAAAATATTCATCCCTTTTTTCAGTACGCGGAAAAATGGTAGTGGCATCGGCCTCAGCCTGTGCAAACAGATCATGATGCTGCACAAAGGAAACATCCGTGTGCAATCGATTGAGAATGAGGGTACGGCGTTTTATTTGAATTTTTAAAGAGAAAAATCCAACTATCCGTCACTGCGAACCCGCCTTGAGCGTCTCAATTTAGTGATGACCGCATCATTTGGTATTACCGCAAGATCCTAAATGACGGCTTTGGCTCTGAAAAAAGGCAATAGCCTATTAGGCAATTCAATTCAAGCGAACAAGCTGAAATTAAACGACAGAAAGGTTAAGGTGAGAGGTGCCCTTTAAGGGGCAACGGGGTGATCTTATAATTTTTGAAAGGAATTTGTCATACACCTTACATGACCGTCCCTGAACTCTTACCGAATAATTTCCTATAATGAGCAAAAGTCAACCCTTATGAGCTCCTATCCCAAACTACTTTTCAGCACACAGAGCTACCAGTACCTCGTTGAAAAAATACTGCAGGCCGGTAATTTTGAAAAGGGAGCAACCAGTTACAAAAAATTTCCGGACGGTGAAGTGTACCAACGCATTCTTTCCAATGTAGAACGCCGCGAAGCCATCATCGTCGGTGGAACCATTTCAGATGCTGACACTTTGGAATTGTTTGACCTGGCCTGTTCCATCGAAACATACGGAGCTGTCTCACTTACACTCGTGATACCTTTTTTTGGTTATTCCACGATGGAACGCGCCGTGAAAGACGGGGAAGTGGTGAAAGCAAAAACACGGGCGATTTTATTTTCTTCTATTCCTGAAACTTCTTTGGGAAATAAAGTATTGCTGATGGATCTTCATTCCGAAGGTTTGCCGCATTACTTTGAAGGCGCACTGCGGGCAGTTCACGTGTATTGCAAGCCCATCATCATGGAAGCCGCAAGAGAGCTGGGCGGTTATGATTTTGTGCTGGCGAGCACCGATGCCGGCCGTGCAAAATGGGTGGAGTCTCTCGCAAATGATCTTGGAGTGCATGCAGCTTTCGTTTTCAAAAGAAGAGTAAGCGGCAATGAAACGCACGTTACTTCCATCAGTGCAGAGGTGCTGGGAAAAAATGTGGTGATCTACGACGACATGGTCCGAACAGGTGGTTCACTCATTGATGCTGCTTATGCTTATAAGCAGGCCGGAGCAAGGCAGATTTCGGTGATCACCACACACGGTTTGTTTGTGGATGGTGCTTTGCAACGCATTCAAAACAGTGGCATCATTCATAAAATAATTTGCACGGATACACATCCAAATGCATTATCGCTGGAAAGCAATTTTTTGAAAGTGAAAACAGTGGCTGGTTTGCTGGCAGAGAAGCTGGGAAGTGAAGGGTAAGTGGTGAATGTTAAAACTATACGCTATCAATAATGTCTGCGTAATTTGGGCTAAAGCACACCATTGCGGGTTTCATCTAATAACCCCACGCTTAAGCGTGGGGTGATTAGATGCATTCCAGATATACTTACGTCTTACATCTTAAGCCTTAAGTTTTCCATCCTGCATCGTGGGTGCACCACAAATCTTGGTTTTTGTGGTCGGCAAGACGCCGACCACGGACAGTACCGTCTCTATGACAGTCCATGGTTGGCGTCCCGCCAACCATTGGTCGAGAAAACTTAATGATTTGTCGTACACCCTGCATCCTTGTCTCCTCTCAATATTCCCCCGAAAATCTTTTCTTTGCCTCCCGAAAGATGAATCGTTAAGGAAATGAAACTTAAAAATAATTCGTACGAAATGGACGGGCATCAGCTGCTGGATGTCGCCCGGCAATTTGGAACACCGTTGTATGTGTATAGCGGAGAAAAAATACTGTCGCAGTACCAGCAATTGAAAAATGCTTTTTCAGGAACTGAAGTAAAGATCAAGTATGCGTGCAAGGCACTGAACAATATCAATATCATCCGGCTGCTAAAAGAAGCTGGATCAGGAATAGATGCTGTTTCCATTTATGAAGTGCAGCTGGCATTGCGTGCAGGGTTTACTCCGGATGAAATTCTCTTTACTCCCAACGGCGTTTCCTTTGATGAAATAAAAATGGGTGTGGAGGCAGGTGTTCACATCAACATCGATAATATTTCGATGCTCGAACGGTTTGGTCATGAATATGGTAAAACAATCCCCTGCTGCATCAGGTTAAATCCACATATAGTAGCAGGCGGCAATGTTCACATTCAAACAGGCCACATCGATTCTAAATTTGGTATTTCCATTCACCAGCTACGTCACGTATTGCGTATTGTTGAATCAGAAAAAATAAATGTGAGCGGCCTTCATATGCATACGGGTTCTGATATTCTGGATGCAGAAGTATTTATACGTGGGGCAGAATTGCTGTTTGAAGCGGCAGAAAGTTTTCAGGATCTTCAATTCATAGACTTTGGGAGCGGATTTAAAGTAGCGTACAAGGAAGATGATGTAACCACCAACGTGCATGAACTGGGAAAGGTGCTTACCGAACGCTTCCGTGAATTCTGCACCAGTTATGGAAAAAACCTGGAGCTCTGGTTTGAGCCTGGAAAATTCCTGGTGAGTGAATCAGGAGTGTTATTGGCAAAAGTTAACGTTGTAAAACAAACTACAGCCACTGTTTTTGCAGGCATAGACTCCGGGCAAAATCATTTGATCAGGCCTATGTTTTACGATGCGTACCATCACATCGTTAACATCTCTAACCCCACGGGCACTCCCAGAATTTATACAGTGGTTGGCTACATCTGCGAAACAGATACTTTCGGCTGGGATAGAAAATTAAATGAGGTTCGCGAAGGTGATATTCTTGTGATAAAAAATGCCGGTGCTTATGGTTATACTATGAGTAACAACTATAATGCACGTCCACGACCTGCAGAAGTATTGCTTTATAAAGGAAAGGCACAACTGATCAGGAAAGCCGAAACGCTGGATGACATAATGCGAAACATGGTGGAGGTGGAATTGTAAATGCTTCCTCAAGCATTAATGACGGGTGCATTCCAAATTGTCGTTGTTCAAAAAGAATTGAACCTTTAATCAATCCGTCATTGCGAATCAAAGGTGTTAGAAACCTTGATAGCTTTCAGATTTGCTGAACAATTCAAAGGAAATTAAGTTCGTGATTTACACAGACGAACGGCCAGGAGAGTGGAACAAAAACAATGTCACGCTGAGCGGAGTCGAAGTGCGACATTGTTTTTGGTGAAGCATTCCTCAAAAAAAAATTGTCATTCTTCGACTCCGCTCAGAATGACAATTTATTTTGTTTCTCGTCAATACAGACAATTAATCATCTTCATAAAGTTAATGGCACCTATTATTGCGAATCCCGCCTTGTACACTCTTCAATATATCAGCAGTGTGAATGGCGGGATGAAACAATCCCCTGATGCTATCACAGTTTTCTTTCGAAGAAAGGAGTCATGTGGGGATTGCTTCATCCCGCTACTAACAATCAGCTTTATTTTAAGAGTGATGAAGGCGGAATTCGCTCGAAGAGTCCTTTGGACAATGACGGCGTTGATTGAGCTTTTGCCACACCTCCCTTGTGACAATTTGGTATGCACCCTCAATGACTATATATCACACCATACTGTAAACACGATAAAATAAGCTTATGTTGCTTAAGCCTTAATAGGAGTTTCTAAGAGGCTGTTTTGAAATGATAACTTTTAGGAGGTAGTTACACGTTGGAGTGAGTGCTCCCCTCTCCGTGCCATTCCCGGTTTTTTATCGGGAGAGAGGGACTGTGGGTGAGGCTATAAAAGTGATGATCAACCAGTCATTCACTTCATAAGATTTATTCTTATTGATTTCAAAACAGTTTCTAAACCTTATAGGTTTTTATTCAAAACCTATAAGGTTTCTCAGAAAACCCTCCTCACATTTTTATAATCTCCACACTCCTTCAATAACTCTCTTATAGACTTCCCTAACAACGGATGAATAAGAGATGCTGCAATCTCTTCCAACGGCTTCAATACAAACCTCCGCAAATGAAGTCTCGGATGTGGAATAATCAAATACTCACTTTCCAATACTAAATCATCGTAAAATAAAACATCGATATCCAAAGTACGTGGTGCATATTTAGTAGCATCTGTGCGCCCTTCTGCTGTTTCAATTGCTTTCAACTGTTTAAACAATTCTTCCGGAGAAAAAAAAGTTTTTATTTCAACCACCATATTCAGGTAATCATCCTGGTTTACAACTCCCCAGGGTTCTGTTTCATAAACAGAAGATACCTGCTGAAAATCTCCTGCTGTAGTTTTAATTTTTTCCAGGCCATGCTGCAGGTGTTGCTGCCTGTCTCCAACATTGGTTCCCAGTAATAAATATGCGGTATGCCCATTCATCAGGTGCGATTTTTTATCATGATTTTATCGAGGCGCAAATGTAATTGAAATGAAGCACCTTACCTGTTCCGGAAATTACCGGTTTCACATAGTGGTACCTTTCCGGTTTCACAGCAACCAGGTAGCCATTTAACCATTCAACTACCATCCTTCCAAAACAAACAATGCATCCATAAACATAAATAATAGCCTTAACACACGAATTTTCTATAATTTTAACGGCGTAAAAAATTGCCACCACCATGGGTTATATTAAAGAGAAGTTCGCCGCCAAAGCCACTCCACTGGCAGCCGAAATAAAGGAACTGATAAAAAACAACAGCGATGTAGTACTTGGCACTTACAATGTTGGCCAGGCCTATGGCGGCATGAAGAGCATTATTGCCCTCGTAACCGAGACATCCCTGCTCGATGCCAATGAAGGTATTCGTTTCCGCGGGTACACGATCCCTGAACTCCGCGAGAAACTCCCTCACCTAGAAAGCTGCAATGAACCGCTACCCGAAGGACTTTTCTACCTCCTGCTGCTCGATGAAATTCCCACCTATAAAGATGTGCAGCATGTGGCTAATGTCTGGGCCCGCCGTGCTATAGTACCCCTTCATGTATTCAAAGTCATTGACCGGTTACCCCGTGAAACGCATCCTATGACTCAGTTCAGCATCGGCATCATGGCCATGCAAACAGAATCTAATTTTTCAAGGGCCTACCGGGAAGGAATCAGCAAAAAGGAATACTGGGATCCCATGTACGAAGATGTGATGACATTGATTGCCCGCCTTCCGCGTGTGGCTGCTTACATCTACCGGCGTTCCTATAAAAGAGGAAAACACATAGAGCCCAATCCCGAACTCGACTGGGCAGCCAATTTCGCGCACATGCTGGGCTATGACCAACCCGACTTTTACAGTTATATGCGGCTCTTCCTCACCATTCACGCCGATCATGAAGGCGGCAATGTTTCCGCACACACCACTCACCTCGTGGGTTCAACACTGAGTGATGCCTATCTATCCTTTGCATCAGGCATGAATGGGCTTGCCGGCCCTTTGCACGGACTCGCCAACCAGGAAGTGATCCGCTGGATACTGGAAATGAAAAAGAACCTGGGTAAAGGTGGGTTGACAAAAGAAGAAATCGAACATTACATCCGCCAAACTTTATCGGAAGGAAAAGTAGTACCCGGTTACGGACATGCCGTGCTTCGCAAAACTGACCCGCGTTTTCTTGCCCAAATGGAATTTGCAAAGAAGCACTGTCCGGATGATGAACTGGTGAACATCGTTTGGAATGTTTACGACGTAGCTCCCAAGATCTTAGGTGAATCAGGAAAGATCAAAAATCCATGGCCGAATGTAGATGCGCACTCTGGCTCCTTGCTGGTGCACTATGGATTAACAGAATATGATTTTTATACCGTGCTCTTCGGAGTTTCACGTGCATTGGGTGTACTTGCTTCTCTTGTATGGGACCGCGCACTCGCACAAGGTATAGAACGCCCCAAGTCCGTAACTACAGGATGGATCAAAGATTTTATTTCGAAGAATGCTGCGAAGAAAGAAACGCCGGCGACAACTACCACTGCTGAACAATAAAGAACGATTAGTATTGAAAGACGCTTTTGTGAAAGGGCGTCTTTTTTCATTTTTGAAGTTAGAAGTTGCTATTATCATTCTTCAATATTTCTTCTAAACCAAATCATTTTTCTCACCGGTTTAGGTTTAGCCAAAAATTCTTTAAGTGTGCTGAAGATGATTTATAATAGTGGAGGTATGACATAAATTAACGCCCGCTGTAGTATACATGGAGGGAATAAAACCAATTCAGATCATTCTGCTACTATGTGGGTAGTCGTGCCACCACCTGGAGACAAGCATTTAAATTTAAGCTACTTCTTCTGAGTGGTGGCACGACTATGACTACTAACCCGGCAATTTTATCCGTTTAATAATATATGGAGGAGCTCTCTTTCCTCTCGCCAACTTGAAGTCACAAATTGCGACTTCAACAGAGAAAATTATTTCAGATAGGAATAGGTAACTTCTTTCTTAAACTGTGCATATGTAGTCATCCCTAGTTGCGCAAGTCTGACGTTAAGCTTAGCGGAATGCTGTCTTGTGCGGGAATCAAAGTTATTCTATGTAAAGAATGCCAACAAACAAACAGAACCTGCTCTCACCACTGTTGAATAAAAAAATTGTTTGCAGCTATTGCAAAACGCAATTAGGCAAAGGCATAAAAGGTGTGTATTAAATGTGGTGACTCATTTCATAGGAACTCAGACGCTTCAAATTCCGGAGCGTCTTTTTTTTTCCAGGTGAATCACTGCCTGGCACCTGATTGATTCTTAACACTACATTTCCAGCTCCTCATTTACCACCCGCTTCGGATTCAATTGCTTCAGGTAATCCTTAGGTGTAGTGCCTGTAAATTTTTTAAAAGCATTGTAGAAAGCGGCTCTTGAGTTGAAACCCGCTTCTTCAGCCAGCGCCGCAATGGTTATTGATTGAAGCTTTTCAGGTTGCAGTGCAAATACTTCCTTAATATAAATCACCCGCTGCTGATTGATGAAGTCTCTCACTTCAAAACCTGATTGATTCCTGATCACCTGTGAAAGTTGCCTTGCATTAAGATCTGATTCTTTGGCCAATTCGATCAGTGTGAGTTTGGGGTTCAGGAAGATTTTCTTTTCCTGCCATGCACGAATCAGGAGCGGAAATGAATAGTCCTGAGGCGCTGCAACTTTTGAAAGTGCCGGCTTACTTCGCTTTTGCAATGGCCGCATTCGATATAATATGTCAGGATAGAAAAATAACGCAATACTATTGATCAACACAAAAGCAGCCTGTGAAAAAAAAGAGATGAAATAGGGATTCCAGTCTTCAAAATGAAGGCCTGCCATCAAACTAAACTGGAAAAGCACCAACAGAATAAAATACAGATGAAACCACGCCATCCAGCGATAAAAAGG
>JBDSEW010000338.1:0-8995 GCA_039919825.1 Chitinophagales bacterium
AGTATTCCGCAAGGTGCATTCAAAAAAGCATACACTGCAGATTTTAGACAGTTATGCTGCGAAACCTGTTAAGTAATCACTTGTTGCTTAATTTGGAGGAGGCGTGATTATCAATTATTTTTGCGCACATTAAAAAACTTACTACATGCGTAAATCTACTATAGCTCTCATCACCTTTTTTATCACTGCTGTCTTCCTCCTGAAATTTTCTGAAGTAAGAACTAACTCAGTGCAACCTCCTTCTGCCAGAACCGGTGCGCCTTCGGAACTTACCTGTGGCACCAGCGACTGTCATAACAACACTCCCAATTCAGGAACGGGATCAGTGAGTATCGAGTTCAGCGATCCTGAAGATTTATACTTACCGGGCAACACTTATCCCGTTACTGTTACTGTTACCGATGCTGCACAAATACGTTTTGGTTTTGAAATTACCTCGCTGGACAATGCCAATACACACGCCGGAACTTTTGCGGAAATAAGCGGTGGCTCTGACCTTTCGTTTCCCATAAGTCTCAATGGCAGGCTGTATGCCTCTCATCACAATGCAAGTGCGACCAAAGTCTGGACCTTTAACTGGACAGCACCCATCACCAATGTTGGAGCAGTTACTTTTTATGCAGCCGGTAATGCAGCCAATGGCAACGACGAGAGCACCGGAGATCACATTTATACCACTACCTTACAAATACTGGCAGACACTGAAATTGGCATTGCTGATCCAACACTTTCTGGCACGCCTTCCTTTATTGTTCACAATTTGGTAACAGGACAGTTGCATGTTCAATACGAAACCTTTTCAGCCGCCAATAGTACTATTCAACTGTTTAACCTTAATGGTCAACTGGTACAAGAACTGTTTAACGGACAGGAAGGAAAAGGCACTCAGGCGCATTCTTTTGAGCTGGCAGATAACCCTTTCGGTTTATACTTCGTACATCTCAGATCAGGGAACATTCTTCGCACAGAAAAAATAATTATAGACTAATCACTTTTTAACCATGAAATTATTCATCAGGTACACGCTTGCTTTTTCTCTTGTTTCCTACCTGGTTTTTTTGGCCAGCTGTGCTAAAGATAAAGCAGCCGAACCTACAGATATTATAGATACTGTTGCCTGTATTCAACCGGGACAAACTATCACTTATACCGGCGATATAAAAAGGATCATGGAAACCTATTGCACAGATAAAAATTTTGGAACTTGCCACCAGTCGGAATTAGATAGCCCTGCAGGCACACCGGGACTTGATTACACTACCTACGCCGGTATAAAAGAGAAAGTACTTGACGGACAACTCATAGCCAGAGTATTCGATCCTTCATCTTCACTACCCCCCATGCCTCCCCTTAACACTGAGGGGCCGCAAACACTCACCGATTGCGACTATTTGAAACTTCAGGCATGGGTAGACTCTGGTGCCCAGGAATAAGGATGTGGTACGGTAATTGAAAATCGGGATCCACCGTAACAAATAGTAACTTTCCTTCATTAAACCCCGCAACATGAATTCCGCGAAAAAAATAATGCTCTTCGTTCTTACACTTGCTTTTTTCGTTCCTGCAAAATCCCAGGATATTTATCTATCCTCCAACAGCACCGTTTCTTTTTTCTCCGAAACTCCTGTTGAAAATATTGACGCCGTAAGCAACCAGGTGATAGGTGCTGTAAACGTTAAAACTAAATCGGTTTACTTCAAAGCCACCATGACCACTTTTGCTTTCAAGAAGTCGTTGATGCAAGCCCATTTTAACGAGAATTATATGGAAAGTGAGAAATATCCAACAGCAACCTTCAATGGAATCATTAACGATTCCGTAGATTTAACCAAAGACGGAACCTACAATGTAACCGTTACCGGCAAGCTGAAGATGCATGGAGTAGAGCAGCCCCGCACTATTCCCGGAACCATCATTGTAAAGGCGGGTTCGTTGGATGTTACGAGTGAATTTGATGTTAAGGTGGCTGACCATGATATAAAAATTCCTACTGTAGTGATAAAAAATATCGCTGAAGTGGTGAAGGTGAAAGTGCATGCCGTGATGTCACCTACCACAAATAAATAAGTTCGTTGGTGAAAGCCGGAGAGCAATTCATTTTTTTTAGTGACTTACTTCAGGATGTATAAACCGTACAGTGCTCTTAATTCGTACTTCATTCCACTTTCAAAATAGTTTACCTGCTTATGAAAAAAATCTCCGCACTCTTAGGTTGTTTCGCCGGATTGCTCTTTTCAACCTCCCTTTTTGCACAGGAACCTGATTTATCAGCCATTGTTGATCAGAATTCAACTCCCGGAACGAAAGAGTATGTTGCCGCAACCTTTAAGGGATTTCGCATCATAAATGCACAAACCAATGAGACGGCAGGCAAGCGCAACCTCTATTTTAACATTGCGCACCGTTTTGGAGATATAGCCGGTGATGCAGGTGGCATCAGTACTTTCTATGGTTTTGACAATGCAGCTGATATCCGTTTCTCTTTCGATTATGGAATCACCGACCGTTTGCAGGTGGGTATTGGAAGATCAAAAGGGGTAGATGCCTATGCACAATTGTATGATGCAAACATTAAATACCGGCTGCTTCGCCAAACCACGGATAGTAAAATGCCGGTGAGCGTAACACTGTATGGTGTTGGGGCCATTACAGGTGGTCCTGCGGCTGATGACCTTACTTCTGATGCTTCCTTTCAAAATACTGCCCAGCGGATGTCATATGTAACACAAGCTGTTATTGCCCGCAGGTTTACACCAGGTTTTTCGCTTGAAGTATTACCTACCTGGTTACACCGCAATTATGTTTCGTTTGAAGATGAAAATGATATGTTCTCGCTGGGAATTGGGGCTCGCGTGAAACTGACCAAACGCTTTGCACTGATTGCAGATTACTACCACAACTTTTCCAAGTACAGGATGGATGCTGAAGATCCAGGTGGCAACAAAATATATTATGACCCATTGAGCGTGGGTGTTGAAATTGAAACCGGTGGCCACATATTCACCATCAACTTCACCAACTCCGCGGGCATCCTCGAAAATTGCTATTTGCCTTTTTCCAAGAAAAACTGGCTGGATGGTGAGTTCCGTATCGGATTTAATATTGCGAGGAATTTTGTGATTGGAGGAGGTAAAGGGTGGTAGTGAGGAAGTGATGCGTTTTATCCGTCAGCATTTCGTCGATCAATGGCTACATGGCTAAATTGTTACATGGTTGTGGTGAAGCCGGAGCCGGTTTCAATCAGCATTAAAATTAACATTTTAGCAAATTATCAATGCAATTTCCGCTCTCAGAAGGCACCTTCACGGTAGATGACACCAAAAAATTTATTCCTTTCGATCCTTTAAAGGATCAGCTGAAAGATCGTCCTGCATCTCTGCTTGTGGATATTGTTCCTTACCTGCTAAGCACAAAAAATGATTTGATAATTATTGATCCGGGGCTTGGGATGCAATCAGCCGATGGTGATTTCATGATTCATGAAAATATACGGCGGGCAGGTTACAAGCCAGATGATGTGTCTGTTGTATTGCTGAGCCATTTACACAAAGACCATGTAAGCGGCATCTGCTATGGCAATGAACCGGCCTATAACCTCATGTTTCCAAATGCCACCTATTACTGCCAGGAAAAGGAATTGGAATATGCATTCACGAAAAAAAACTCCCCTTCTTTTGTGCGGGCAAAACTGGAGTACCTGAAATTCTCTCCTAAACTTGTATTGCTTCATGAAGATGGTAAAATCAATGGCGAAATTGACTTTGAAATCAGTGGTGGCCATACTCCTTACCACCAGGTTTTTACTATCAAAACAACAAATGCTGTCTGCTTTTATGGTGGTGATGTGTTACCACAACCAAAGCAGTTGCAAATGAAGTTCAGCGCTAAATATGACTACGATGGAAAAGCAGCCGCAGCCAAACGCATTGAATATGGAAACCGTGCAGCAGCAAATGATTATACCTGCCTGTTTTTTCATTCAGGCAGCATGCCTATGGCTAAAGTGAAAACGGATGGCGAAGGGAAATTTTTGCTGGAGAAAGTGGAGAAATAAATTACGAATGCTACCGAATGGCGAATGGTTGACCCCAAACCGTAATTCTTAATTCATCATTCCTTATTCACTCATCAGCTACACTTTCCTTATCAGTTGCCAGCAACAACACACTCACCACCCCTGCTGCGAGTGAACCCACCAGGATGGCCAGTTTGGATCCATCCAAAACCAGTATATCAGAAAATGCGAGGTTGGCGATGAAGATGGACATAGTGAAGCCAATACCCGCGGCAAATCCTGCAGCGAGTAGTTTTCGCCACGAAACAAGCTGGGGCAATTGTGTCCATCCTGCTCTTACCGACAACCAGGCTACGGAAAAAATTCCGAGTGGCTTACCTATCAAGAGTCCTGCAATAATCCCGAGGCTTAATGGCTGAAAGAGAACCCTGATACCACCTTCAGGAAATGGAATGGCAGTGTTTGCCAATGCAAAAAGCGGAAGGATAAGGAAATTAACAGGCCTTTGAAGGGCATGTTCTACTTTTTCCACTGCATGCATGGGAATGCAAAATGCAAGCACTACTCCGGCAATAGTGGCATGCACACCGGAATGAAGGATAAACCACCACAGCACCATTCCCGGAAGGATATAAAAAATGAGCGGACGTACTTTGAACCGGTTGAATGCAAGCAGCAACACAATAGTGGCAACGGCGTACAACAGTTGATCCAGGTGAATTTCACCGGTGTAAAAAACAGCAATCACCAGCACGGCTCCAAGATCGTCGATGATGGCGAGCGCGGTAAGGAATATTTTGAGAGCAAAGGGCACTTTGTTACCCATCAGTGACAATACACCGAGAGAGAAAGCTATATCTGTGGCAGTTGGAACAGCCCATCCATTTAAGAAACCACTTTGCAAGTTGAAGATGACAAAAAAGAGGGCCGGAACTGCCATACCACCAACAGCTGCCATCACCGGCAAAAGTGACTGCCTGATGTCCGACAACTCACCCTGCACTACCTCGCGACGGATCTCAAGACCCACCATGAAGAAGAAAATCACCATCAGACCATCGTTGATCCAGTGTTCAAGTGATAGCTGAAGGAAGGAAGTCCCTAATTGCAGGTGCCAGAAGTGAAGGTACCACGACTGTAAAGCAGAGTTACTCAGACCAACTGAAATTACTGTAGAGAAAATCAACAGTATCCCTGTCAGTTGGCCCTTTTGCGCCATTTCCGCGATCGGGTTTGTGAGTTTTTGAATCAATCAGCCATGGTTTGCCATGAAAGTAGGAATTCTTATTTTGTTAAGGCTGTGATTGTGAAGATGGGTGTGGGAAAGTACTGGTGCTTATTTTATTTTAAAGTCAGGAATCGCGAATAACCTGTACTAGAACTGACGAGGTATGCCAGTATTGAGTTCAATTAAATTTAAAGCGAAGACGCAGGACCGCAGGTAGTAAACTTCATCATATTAAACGCTTCTTTAAAATCCTTGCAAACCAGTAGGATGCCACCAACACCTTAATATAATTTCTCAATAAAGGTATTTCCTATCATTCAGCAGAAATTGTATTTTCGTCCGCTCTTTATTGGAAGAAAACCCTTCTTTTGAAAACCTTGTTTTAACACCTGATTCTATAACCCACTTCAAAAAAACATTTATATGTTGATTCAACTATCTACACTTTTCCGTTTTAATCATGTTCAGAAAGTTTTTTGGCTCCTGGCCTGTTGCCTGCTCATCACTCATTTTGCAACTGCACAGGTAGTCACGGTTCCGGCCCTTAACCCTAATGACTCCGCTTCCCGCAAGCCGATGGGTTGTTTTTATGGATATGAACGCACAGCGATGCTTTATACCACCAGTGAAATCGCACAGTTCGGAAGCATCACCAAGGTGGGCTTTTATTTAAATTCAGTGAATAATCCTTCAGTAGGTACTCCGGTGGTGATCAGGATGAAATCGTCTGCCAGCAATTCACTGTCTTCCAATATTTATGGAGCGGCAGCTTTTGGTTCAACCCAGGTCTTTTCCGGCATCATTACATCCGACATGCTTACTGCTAATAACTGGATTACCATTACACTCAATACAGCCTTTAGCTACACAAGTAATAACCTGGTGATTTTTGTTGAAACCAATTTTGGAGAGTTTGGCGATGAAAATTTTGATGCCAAGCAATTCCGGCACTCCGAACCCTCCGCCATCCGTTGCGAGTTTTGGGAAGATGACCTAAGTCCCCCAACAGACTATGGAGTACTCTCTGCAATGCGCCCAAATGCACAAATTACCTTTGAAGCTAACTGCACTGGCACCCCATCGCCTGGTAATACCATTTCCACAGCAACTTCTGTATGTGCCAATGAACCCTTTACCCTTTCATTGCAAAATACACCCACCACGCCAGGGCTCACCTATGAATGGCAATATTCTCTTGACGGAATCAACTTCTGGACTACTATACCCGGCGCCACAGCATCCACACTCACGTATAACCAGACCTCTTCGAAGTACTTCCAATCTATGGTAACCTGTGATGCTGGCGGAACGGGAACTTCCAACAAGGTGCAGATAACCATGAATCCATTTTACGAGTGCTATTGTGCTTCTTACGCAGCCGATATCAGCGATTCAAAAATTAATTCGGTAAAGATGGCCAACATCAATACCAGTTCTTTACCCTCCACCTGTGAATCGTACACCGATTATACGGCCATACCCGCGAACGTAACTGCTGGACAGGAATTGACTCTTAAAATTGAAAACGGATCGTGCAGCGCTAATTTTTATGATTCCTACGTTGGCGTTTACATCGATTACAACCTGAATGGAGTCTACGAAACAGCAACGGAACTGGTGTATGGTTATGGACCTATAACCACATTAAATGGTATCCCGGATTATACTTTTATTCTACCTACTGCAACTACTACCAGTGTTACCGGTATGCGGGTGATTATAGAGGAAGGCGATTCCGTACCAAAGCCCTGTGGTGAATACACTTTTGGTGAAACAGAAGATTACCTGCTCAACATAACTGCTGCAACTCCCTGCACAGGCACTCCTGCTCCGGGAGCAACATTGTCCTCTGCATCCTCAGTCTGTGCGAATGAACAGTTTACCTTGTACATTTCCAACTATCAGACGAGTACGGGCATTTCCTACCAGTGGCAGAGTTCCACTAGTGGTCCTACCACTGATTTTGGAAACATAAGCGGTGCAACTTCGGCAACGAGAATCCAGACACAGGCAATTGTAAAGTGGTACAGGTGCATGGTAACCTGCGATAATTCAGGTCTTGTTGCTTATTCCGATGCAGTGATGGTCAGCATGAATCCCTTTTATGCCTGCTATTGCGCTTCTTATGCTTTGAATGCTGAAGATACAAAGATCGATACCGTAAAAATTGGCAACTTTATAGCCGGATCTTCTCCAAGTTCCTGCGAATCTTATACTGATAATACTGCACTCACCCTGGAACTGGCAAAGGCTGATCCGGTGATTATTCACATCGATAATGGCGACTGCAACAGCGAGCCACAGCTTTACGCAGTTTCTGTAGCTGTGTATATTGACTACGATACCAGCAAGACGTATGATGCCAATGAATTGGTATATTCCTTCTCAGATACCAGCCAGTTACACAGTATCCCGGATGGAATATTTACCATTCCGGCATCAGCTAAGGTTGCAAAAACCGGTATGCGTGTCGTGTTGTGGGAAGGGGAAACAGTTCCACCAGCCTGTGGCACTTATGCCTATGGAGAAACTGAAGATTATGCCATCAATATTGTTGACCTACCGCCCTGTGATGTAAATCCAACAGCTGGTGTAGCCACTGCTTCTGTTCAATCTTTCTGCGCTGCACAGGTTCCGGCAACTATTACCCTCAGCCTCACAGGCAGTTCAGCAGGATTGGGACAGACCTATCAATGGCAATCATCGTCTGATAGTATCAACTATACTGACATCCCGGGTCAAACAGCTTCGATCGCTATTGTAACTGTTTCTGCTACTACATGGTATCGCTGCAAGGTGACCTGCTCTGGTAACACTGCTTTATCTGAAGAAACAAAAGTGGAAGTGAAAGCAACTCCTACCGGGAATACGGAAAGCGATCCGATTATAGTCACCACTTTACCTTATATCACAATGAATGATAATTTATCGACCAATTGCTGGACAAGCAACTATACCAATATTACACAGCAACCTTCTCCGGATGTGTTTTACAAATTGACACTCAGTGATACTACAGGAACACTCAATATCTCCACATGCGCAACAGCAGACTGCAATACCTATTTACATTTGCTGGATGACACTCTCGGTCACCTGAACAGCAATGATAACAATGGAGTGCTGTGCAGCGGGAACAATGCTTCGATTCAATATAATGTTGGATCGGTACCTGTCACCTTGTTCATTGTGGTTGAGGGGCATGCAAGTGATGAGTGTGGTTATACACTCGAGATAGATTTCATAGCTGATACGGCTACCG
This sequence comes from Chitinophagales bacterium, assembly GCA_039919825.1. GTDB lineage: Bacteria > Bacteroidota > Bacteroidia > Chitinophagales > UBA10324 > JACCZZ01. The sequence goes on from JBDSEW010000338.1 coordinate 8,506, forward strand.
CAATCACAACAATTCCTTCAGGTGTTGAAAATGGTTTTTCCGTTTATCCTAATCCAAGTGATGGAAATGTGACTGTACAAATTAACATGGGCCAGAACCTCACCAGAACGGCTACGCTGAACCTTTACAATACCATCGGACAGGTAGTGCAGACTGAACAGGTATCGGTTGTTCAGGGTAAATATTCCGGCACGATTCATTTAAATAGGACATTGGCAGATGGTGTTTACAACCTGCAATTGAATGACGGACAATCAGTGTTGTCCAAGCCCATTGTGATTCAACACTAAGGTTTTCTTTCTACTACTTATAAAAACCCGTGAAATGAAAAGTCTCACGGGTTTTCGTTTTTAATAGTCATCTGCGAAAATTTTTTTTGATCGGTATTGGTGTAGGTAACTTTGATAGAGTATACGGCAAATCATTCAGTTTTCTCGAGTCATGGTTGACGTCCCGCCAACCATGACTGTCATTGGGAAGGTACTGTCCG
>JBDSEW010000358.1:0-5344 GCA_039919825.1 Chitinophagales bacterium
ATATTAACCCTATAAACTTTTTAAAAAATCAAACTCTTCAATCTTCCTCTTCCTTCTCGACAGGCAACACATGATCCGCCACCATCACCTTGTCTCTCACCAGCTTTTCGATCTCTTCTGAGAGCTCCGGATTATCAAGGAGAAGTTGTTTTACCGCATCGCGGCCTTGTCCCAATTTGTTGCCACCATAGCTGAACCACGAACCACTTTTCTGTACGATATTCAGGTCAACACCCATGTCGATGATTTCGCCGACTTTAGAGATACCTTCTCCATACATGATGTCGAATTCCGCAAAGCGGAAAGGTGGTGCTACTTTGTTCTTCACCACTTTCACTTTTACGTGATTGCCCATCACCACATCGCCGTCTTTGATCTGTCCCAAACGGCGGATATCCAAACGAACAGAAGCATAAAATTTTAATGCATTCCCGCCGGTTGTAGTTTCAGGATTTCCGAACATCACACCGATTTTTTCGCGGAGCTGATTAATGAAGATGCAGCAGCAACCGGTCTTGTTGATGGTGCCTGTTAATTTCCGCAGTGCCTGCGACATCAGCCGAGCATGCAAACCCATTTTGGAATCACCCATTTCTCCTTCAATTTCACTTCTGGGAACCAGGGCAGCCACAGAGTCAATAACAAGAATGTCTATTGCACCGGAGCGTATGAGGTTATCAGCAATTTCAAGCGCTTGTTCACCATTGTCAGGTTGCGAGATGAGGAGATTCTCTACGTCCACACCGAGTTTCTGTGCATACAATTTATCAAAAGCATGTTCAGCATCAATAAAAGCTGCAATGCCACCTTTGCGTTGTGATTGCGCGATGGCATGAATGGCCAGCGTAGTTTTACCCGAAGATTCAGGGCCATATATCTCTACTACACGGCCTTTTGGAAGTCCGCCTACTCCCAGTGCGAGGTCTAACCCCAGCGAACCGGTGGAGATCACCTCTACAGGTTCAATCATTGTATCGCCTAATTTCATAATGGTTCCCTTGCCATATGCCTTGTCGATCTTTTCCATGGTGAGCTTAAGGGCTTTCAGCTTCTCCTGGTTTACGGTTGCCATAATTTGTTGGATTGTTTGATGATCAATTAATAAAAAACGAATTTCAATAAAGATTTCAGATAATAAATTACAATAGGGAGATTTATTTTTCCACAGTTACTCCTATGCTTGTAATATAGAAGGCATAACTCCTAAATAAATTCCGTTATAAATGATTCCTTTTGTCAGCTACTCACCTAAGCTACGTAGTACAGAGTATACGCTGCATTGATATGGAGATAAAAGTAGGAAAACAAATTGAAACCAGGTAATGTGAAAGTTCCGGCGGGTTGGTTACCGGAGCCTGTTCATCGAACGCAGCAGCGCTTCATCCTTTTTGATACCATTCCGGGCGAGCACATTCAATACGATGCCTGCAAGTGGCAGGACAACACCCAACCTGAATTCCAGCAGGTTAAAGTGCTGAAATAAATGATGCTCAAGCTGAATAAGCAGCAACGCCCATAAGAGGAAGATGAGGTACAGTAAAATATTTCCGATGCAGAATTGCTTTTGCCGCTTCCTGTGTTTGTAGGAAAAAATGGCGATGAGGTGTGATACTACCAATAGAACAGGCAAAGGAAGCAGCAGCAAATGTGTTCCGGCGCCAATGGTTTCCATTCCCATATCAATGCCGGTGGTAGTACTTTCCCAGAGCGGAATAAAATAAAGCAGGATACTACAAACAAGAGAGAGGAACAGGTAAACTGTTTGAATGCGCTGGATCATCGGATTTTAGTGAATGTTTTACCGGGGCAAAATAATCAAGATTTCATTAACCTAATTTTAAAAGCCGGTATGGTTTAGAATGGGCGTAGCGGTTTTAGGTGTACGGCAAATCATTCAGTTTTCTCGAGCAATGGTTGGCGGGACGGCAACCATGGACTATCATAGGGAAGGTACTGTCCGTGGTCGGCGTCTCGCCGACCACAAAAACAAAGATTTGTCGTGCACCCGCGATTTTACAGCCCAAAGGTTTATACAGGAGTTTCAGTAAGTTTGAGCCATCACGGATTTTCCTCCAATAAATTTATTTTCATTCAGTGAGCCGCTACGTTCTTGAACTTTCCTATAAAGGCACCTCTTACAACGGCTGGCAGGTGCAGAAGAATACCGCGAATACCATTCAGCAACTGGTGAATGAAAAGCTTTCTGTATTATTGAGAGAAGTTATACTGGTGATGGCCTCCGGACGAACCGATGCAGGAGTGCATGCATGGCAAAACTTTGCGCATTTTGATGCTTCACAACCATTGCCGAAAGATTTTCTGAGAAGGCTGAATTTTATGTTGCCTGCAGACATTTCGGTGAGAGCAGTCTACACTGTTGCGGAAAACTTCAACGCCCGCTTCGACGCCCTCAGCCGAACCTACGAGTATTCGATCTGCTTTGATAAAAACCCTTTTCTCACCGATTTCAGCTCGTTTTATCCGTACCCGGAATTGTCGGCGGAGAAGCTGAATGAAGCGGCTGCATTTCTGAAATCTCAAAATGATTTTGCTGCCTTCAGCAAGAAGAGAACACAGGTAAAAACTACGCTGTGTAAGATCAAAGAGGCGCACTGGCATTTGGAAAGATCACAAAACCTGCTGCGTTTTCAAATTACTGCTGACCGTTTTCTGCGGGGCATGGTTCGCGGCATTGTAGCCACTTCCATACGATACGCCCGCGGAAAATTAACAATCGCACAGTTGCAGGAATTGATAGAAAGTAAAGAGCCGCATAAAACAGATTTTTCAGCGCCGGCGCAGGGACTGACATTGAAAGTGGTAATTTATCCCATGGGAGCACTTGTGCCTTTGAGCTTGGAATAAACACCATCTTGCGTAACTTTGGAATCAAATCTTAACCTATCAAAAGTGTATGCTTATGATACGCTATAGGCAATCAATTTTTATTTCATTCAACCAACGTGCTGAAAAAACTGCTCAATAAGCTTATTGACTTCCGTTTGCTGCGGCGGGTAATGGGTTTGGTAAAACCTTATAAAAACAGGTTTAACCTGGCATTGGCCATTGCCGTTATTATCGCCATGCTTTCGCCGCTCAATCCTTTCCTGATTCAGATTACGGTAGATAAATACATTCTGAATGGCGATTGGAATAAGTTGCTGATGATGTCGTGCATCCTGATGGGGTTATTAGTATTCCAGGCGTTGCTTACTTACGATTTTACATTCAGTACCAATTGGCTGGGACAATCAATAGTTCGTGACCTCAGGCAAAGAGTGTATTCGCATGTGCTTGGATTAAACCTTCGCTACTTCGACCGCACACCTCTGGGCACCGCTACTACACGAACGATCAGCGATGTGGAAGCTATCAACGATATATTTGCGGAAGGGGTGATCACTATTCTAAGCGACCTGCTCACCATAATAGCAGTGCTGGCGATGATGTTTTATTCATCGTGGCAACTCACATTAGTATCTCTTTCGGTGTTGCCCATTCTGCTGGTAGCAGCCTATATTTTTAAAGAGGGCATAAGAAAATCTTTTACTGAAGTAAGAAACCAGGTTGCCCGGTTGAACGCTTTTATGCAGGAACACATCAGCGGCATGAGTGCGGTGCAGATATTCAATGCGGAAGAACGCGAGATGAAAAAATTCAGGGTGATCAACAAGGAACACCGTACAGCCAACATACGTGGCATCTGGTACTATTCCATTTTCTTCCCGGTAGTGGAAATTATTTCTTCGCTTGCGCTTGGCCTGCTGGTGTGGTATGGCGCCTATGAAGTGCTTGCTGACCGGACTACGCTCGGTGTCATGATTTCATTTATCCTGTATATCAACTTGCTGTTCCGGCCTATTCGCATGCTGGCAGATAAATTCAACACATTGCAAATGGGTATGGTGGCCAGTGAACGGGTGTTTAAACTGCTCGACAACAAAGATGCTATGGACAATACCGGCAACAAACCAGCAGAAAATGTGAGGGGTGATCTTGACTTTGACCATGTATGGTTTGCTTATGATGAAGAAAACTTTGTGCTGAAGGACGTTTCATTTCGTGTAGAAGCAGGGCAGACGCTGGCGATTGTGGGTGCTACCGGTGCGGGAAAGACCTCCATCATCAATATTCTCAGCCGGTTCTATGAAATTCAGAAAGGTGTCATCCGCCTGGATGGTGTAAATACAAAGGAATATGAATTGTCTTCATTGCGGAGCAGGATTGGCCTGGTGCTGCAGGATGTGTTCCTTTTTTCAGGGTCAGTGATGGATAATATCACCCTTCGTAATCCAACCATTTCGCCGGAACAGGTTAAACATGCTGCCGTTCTCTGCGGTATTGAAGAGTGGATTGAAAAACTCCCTGGTGGATATGATTACAATGTGATGGAACGTGGAGCGACCTTATCTGTAGGCCAGCGGCAGTTGATTTCGTTTGTGCGGGCGCTGGTATTTGATCCTAAGATTTTGATTTTGGATGAAGCCACTTCTTCTATTGATACAGAATCTGAAATGCTGATTCAGAATGCCATTGAAAAATTAATTGAAGGAAGAACTTCCATTATTATTGCGCATCGCTTGTCAACCATTCAGCATGCCGATAAGATCCTTGTATTGGAAAAGGGAGCAGTGAAAGAAATGGGAACGCATGAAGAATTGCTGGCACTCAATGGCCACTATAGAAATTTGTATGAGCTGCAGTTTAAAAAGAAGGAAGCAATTGTGATCTGAGATATTTTTTATGCTGACGTATTTTGCGACATCAGGTACTCAGACTGGTTACAGGTATAGACGCGGTAAAAGGGGAACGTTCTAAATTGAAATTTGAATTAGGATTTCCTAATTCTCAAAATACATTCAACCAAAATAAACAGTGACAGGGAGACCGTTAATACATTTGATAAGTGGAACGATTTTCTCCAACTGCAGTCCGGGCACATGTACTTTAATATATTTGCCCAATCATAAAATTTTGTATGCTTATGATAATAAATATGTTATCGAGTCAATCTTTATATCCAATCAAGTTGGTATTGATACTTTTTATTATTCAAGGTATAGCAAGCACTGTTGGAAGATCGTATAAATTCCAAATATCGATAGCCTTAAGCATTTATCAAATAATCTTGAGGTCGCAATTTGCGACCTCAAGATGGATTCTGCGCAGCGGGATTTTTTAAGTGAAGTCAGAATAAATTATGGGTAGTTAAGGAGAAAAAAAAGGAGGTTTGAGAGCAACATGAATAAAAGGAATTTTTGGATTTTTACCTTTTATTTATTGTCGGAATTGAAAAAGGCACGGGTGATGAATGTAATCTTCAACTTAAAAATCTTTCTGCGAA
>JBDSEW010000375.1:0-5031 GCA_039919825.1 Chitinophagales bacterium
ACCCGAAGGAGCAGGTTCAAACATTCCCATTGACGTATCCGGAAATTGAAACTCAGGAAATGCACGCTTGAGTTCTTCATTGGACGGATAAACTTCAGCAGGAATGCCAAACCTTTGAGACCTGCCGTTCACAGCCCTCAGATAATCGTCATTTCCCAAAGGGTTTACATACAAGCAACCGCAGCCGTTATGAAAAGAAATTCCAGTTTCCTTTTCCAACCACGAATAATGTTTTACCGATGACAGGTTAAGCATCGTCATCGCATCCGTTTGTCCGATTAATCGCTGTACCCTGCCGCTGTCATAGTGACTTGCATACACAATCGCTTCATTAACATCCTGTGGCTCATCGGGTCCAATGAGCGCCAGTTTCTTCTGTGACAAACTAAGGTGTTTAGCAGTGGCGGCGCCAATCAATCCTTTACCGACAATTATCACATCATAGAGCATAGATTGTAAGTTCTTTAATTGCTAACGGATATTCTGAATGGAATGAATGCTTACACAATTGTAGTTGCAGGAAATATCCGAATAAAAAAATATCATTCCCAACTTCAGGAGAACTTTCATTATATAATAGCAACTGCTAATAATAATTGCAGTATAGGATCGTTCACGTCATTTTCTAAAAAAACCTGCCTGCCATGAACCGCATCACTACACTCCGGACTATTTATTCCACACTCTTCCTTCTCGTCACCATCGCAGCACATTCACAATCTCCCGTAAAAACATTTGAGAAAACGTTCGGGGGAACAGGATATGATGAAGGGCATTTTATTTCTGCCACCGATAACGGTGGTTACATTATTACAGGCCTCTCAGAAAGTTTTGATGATACACTCGGCAGCACTTACCTCATAGAAACCGACAGCCTTGGTGAAATGAATTGGTTTACAACCAAGGGTGGCAATGACCTGGATGGAGGTAACTCTGTTATTCAAACTACAGATGGTGGTTATTTCGTAACCAACCACACCGAAAGTTTCGGTGCAGGGGATTGTGATGCCTATATTTTTAAGACCGATAATGCAGGAAATGAACTATGGAGCACCACTTATGGCGACATCTATGATGACATTGGTCACCAGGGTATTCAAACAACGGATGGTGGTTTTGCAATTACCGGAGTATCTGTAACCGATTTAAACCCTCTTGGAAATGCGCTGCTTGGCAGGTACAATAGCGGCGGAGAACTTACGTGGATTAATTTTTATGGAGATAGCGGTGTTGACATAACAGAAAGACTGCTCGAAACTCAGGATGGAGGTTTTATTCTGGCAGGAATGACCTCTGCTCCGGCAAGCGGGCCAGAAGATATTCTGGTAGTGAAAACAGATAATAGCGGAAATTTAGAATGGTCGAAAAATTTTGGTGGCGATAGTTATGAAGAAGCCTATGGGCTTGCAGCAACCGCTGATGGCGGATTTGTAGTCTCAGGATTTACGAGCAGTTTCGGAGCCGGTGCTGCTGATGCATGGCTGCTGAAAATAAATGAGGAAGGGATACTGCAATGGAGCCAGACTTATGGTGGTGCAGGAGAAGACCGTGCGTATGCTGTAGCAGAAACGTTTGACGGTGGGTTTATCTTAACAGGACTTACAGGAAGTTTTGGTGACACACTAAACGATCTTTTCATGCTGCGTACAGATGCTCTTGGAAATCAACTGTGGATCAAAACATTCGGAGGCGATAAAGCGGACGAAGGCAGGTGGGTATTAGCTTGTGATGACGGTGGATATGCTGCCATCGGAACCACGAGGAGCAAAGGAAACGGAGATGCAGATGTCTATTTTGTTAAAACAGATGATGCAGGAAATATTACAGCGACTGAATTACCTGAGTCTGCATCATCCACGATACAAATCAATCCAAATCCGTTTAGCTCCTTTTTTACCATACGACAAGAAAGCAAAATACAGGCAATCGATTTTGCCTTGTATGATGTGACGGGAAAACTAATACAGGAACAATTAAACCTTACATCAGCAACTACTCAAATTCAGCGCAGGAACTTACAAAGCGGCATATATTTCTATAAAATTTTCGATCAGCACCAGACCTTGTTAAGCACAGGAAAAATAATCGCCCGATAAATGAACGTGCATGCAGATGAGGCGAAGCTCATTAACCAAAAAGAAAATCTTTCAATAAATAGCCGGTGGTTGAAATTCCACCGGCTATTTATTAAAAGATTTGTCAAACACAATCGTGATTGGTAATTCCTCTCTCGTAATTTATTATTACTCCTTCACAAACTTCACGGTTCGGTTTCCTGAATGAGAACTTACCCTTGCCAAATAGATTCCGGAAGGAAGCGCAGTGAAATCGAACGACAATGTTTGCTGTCCTTCAAAAATTTCCTTTACTGCATTGAACACAACTTTTCCGGATAAATCAATCACAGAAACGGTTACTGCATCATTTCCGTTTGCCTGCAAATCCAACTGTAGCATACCACCGGTTGGATTAGGATGTGCGCTCAGTGATAGCAACAGTTCTTCAGGCTGAGCTAAACGGAGTGGTAGTGTTGTAAAAGTTGCATTAGGCGACCAGTCAGAAGCAAAACCATTCTGGCAATTGGTACGAACCTGATACTCATAGGTGGCTGCCGGTTTCAAATTGCTGAGTATCTTTTTCGGATCTGTATTATTCTTTAACTTCCACTGTGGCTTGCCTTCTTTCCGGAATTGAATATCATACGAAACGGCATTGTGTACTTCCGCCCAGGTCACTTTAGCAGAATGATCGGTAATGTTTTTGACTTTTATTTTACTGGTGTTCACCGGTTCACAGGGAGTCCAGTCATATTTTGCAGCACGGTACCCTACCAGTGATTTTGAATTGTTCAATGCAAGTTCCCATACAACTTCCTTATCCGGAGTTACTTCCCACATATTGGATTGGTTCGATGAATTGTCCCATCCGCCATTGATCAGGGTGTTGCCATTTGCGAGGCGCCTGTTGCTTCCCATTGCATAGAAATAAGCATTGGTGTTGGTATAGGTTTTTGGTTGATAGCTCCATACCAATGTTGCACTCATATTTTGCAGATCCAACTGATATTCCTTGGCTGATGAATGGGTTGGTGTATGTGAATTTCCATTATCCCAAACGGTGATGTGACCGTTATTAAGCACACGCGCATCGTGCTCAAAGGTAAAAGGTTCGGGTTCATTGACCCAGCTAAACTGGTTCATCACACCTCCCAGTCTCCAGATAAATGCGCCTGTATTGCGATCGATCTTGTTTACCTGGTTAAGATGACGGTTAGAAGCAATAATATTTCCATCCACATCGAGCTCAATAGAGTTGGTATGTATGGCATCAATAAATCCAAATGCCAGGTTCTGGTTTGATTCTGTAGGGATAATATGATCAAATCCCCTCCATTCAAAAATCACATTTTTGTTTTGGTCGAATTCCTGAATGACGTTCATAGTTACATTGGCATTCTGACTATAGCTCGGATTATAAACCTGCATGTTTACAACATGAGTTTCTGCCGCAATCATAAATGCATGGCCATCTTCGTAGATCGTAAACTCATGCGGATCTGCGGTACGTCCATTTCCCGGAGCATACGACTCAATCAGTACATAATTGGAATCATACACATCGAACCTGTTTATATTATCATTGTAAACAGAAAGATAGCCATTGGGATTGAGGCTGAAATCAAAACAGACAGATACCTTATCACTGGCAAACACAGAGTCTCCATCATTGGTGATGATGTTAAAACCATCAAAGGTAGTGCTGCCGAAACTTCCATTCCAGGCATCATAAAAAATAGATCCTGGTGATGGGTTGGTATTCTTTACGATGCTAAAACTTCCAATGAGCTGGCGATTGGCAGGATCCTTCTCAGCAACCTCATTGGTTACCGGTGCCCATTTTTTTTGCTCTTCCTCCATCAGGATACGGGGCAGTTGTTTAAACTGTTCCTGCTCTGCTGAGGTGTACTCCCTGTTAGTGGTAAACTGGAATGAGTAGGGATCCACGTTTGCTACGTCATGAACAGCAAGGCCTGCCTTAATCGAAACGGTTACTTCTTCATTAAAAGCAAATGGCTGATGTGGGTAAAGTAAAATCGTTTTCTGATCATCCGAGAAAGCAATTCTGAAAGAATGAGTTCCACTTTTTGTTCCCTGAAGTAAAAAAAGGGATTCATCAATGGAGGCAGGATCAATATACCTTCCCTCGCGGATGATGATATGACTTTGGGGTGAATTCAATATCGATCCCGGCATTGGAGATACGTATTCAAATTTCGCAACAGCTGATGTGGCGATCAACAGGAAAAAAAGTGTAAAAAGCTTCATAGTGAGCCAGTGAGTTTGGTTGAATGAATGAATGAATGAATGAATGATTAAAGATGTAAAAAAAACAAGTAGAAAACACCATACTACTCTTATTACAACTTCAGAGGCAGTTTTGAAATGATGATTATTTTAACAGGTAGATGAGGCTTGGAGTGGGCGGCTCCCCTCTCCCTGGGAGAGGGGCTGGGGGTGAGGCTATAAAAGTGATGAAGCAGTCATGTATTCACTCCATAAGATTTATTCTTATTGATTTCAAAACAACTTCAGAGGCAGTTTTGAAATCTTGATTAATTTTACCAGGTAGTTGAGGCTTGGAGTGAGGCTGTAAAAGTGATGAAGCAACAAAGAATCAACTTCATAAGATTTATTCTGATTCATTTCAAAACAGCTTCTCAAAGGGCATTTTATACTTCATGATAAAATCATGAGGAATCTTGAATTAGTGTAACTGGCGGTGAGTCTAATGTGAACTGACCGGAATTATTAACCAGGCTATTTCACCAGCATCATTTCATACCCCGACCAATAGAGGTTTCCATTTGGTAACATTTCTAGAGTGCTGCCTGCTCCCCTACCAATACCATCAGAAATTGCAAGTGTATCGCTGATCACATTGAAAGACACATAATCCTCTTCTTCCTTCAACGGATCGATGCGATGAATAAGGATTTTGTTCCTGATAATTTTTATTTCATCAGGATAGAGA
>JBDSEW010000378.1:0-16966 GCA_039919825.1 Chitinophagales bacterium
ATCCTGATACCTGATACCCAATACCTCATAGTTATAGTTCGATTAGCTCAATGATAAAAGTTTTTAAATTCGGAGGAGCCTCCATAAAAGATGCAGCAGCTATCAGGAATGTAGCAGCCATATTGGATACCTTTAAAGGTGAACCTATTGTAATCGTTGTTTCCGCATTGGGAAAAACTACCAATGCACTCGAAGCAATTACAAATGAATATTTCCATAAAACCGGCAAAGCACATGAAATGCTGGACAAATTAAGGCAGCAACATTTCAACATCCTTGATGAACTCTTTCCTGAAAAAAATCATCCCGTATTCGATGCACTCAACAATACGTTTGTAGAAATTGATTGGGTACTGGAAGATGACCCTTTCGAGAAATACGACTACATCTACGATCAGATTGTTTCCATTGGTGAAATGGCTGCTACGAAAATGGTAAGTGCTTACCTGAATTACAAAAATATACCTACCCGCTGGCTAGATGTGCGCGATTGTATCAGAACAGATAATACCTACCGGGAAGGTAAAGTGGACTGGCAGCTGACAGAAAAAAACATTTCCGGTAAAATTCCTGCGCTGCTCGACAATCACTTTGTGCTCACACAGGGTTTTCTGGGAGGAACTTCTGAGAATTATACTACTACATTGGGCCGTGAAGGATCCGATTACACTGCAGCTATCCTTGCCTATTCTTTAAATGCGGAAAACGTCACCATTTGGAAAGATGTGCCGGGCGTATTGAATGCAGATCCGCGTTATTTTCCCGAGGCGAAAAAAATTGAGGGACTCTCCTATCACGAAGCTATAGAAATGACTTATTATGGAGCCACCGTCATTCATCCGAAAACCATCAAGCCACTGCAGAATAAAAAAATTCCGCTGTATGTGCGGTCATTTGTAAATCCGGAAGTTGCAGGAACGATCATCGAAGAGGTATCCGCAAATAATACAGGCATCCAGGAAATGGAAACACCCGTACTGGTACTCAAACTGAACCAGATACTGATCTCCATGTCGGCGAAAGATTTCTCTTTTATTGCAGAAGATAATCTCAGCTACATTTTTGGAATCCTATCAGCCTACAGGGTAAAAATGAACCTGATGCAGAATGCTGCGATCAGTTTTTCCATTTGTGCGGATAATTCGGAAAATATTGCGGAGATGATTACTGAACTTTCAAAAAGTTTTACGGTAAAGAGCAATGAAAATTTATCGCTTCTCACTATTCGTCACTACACAGAAGCAGTAGTTGAAAAATATGCTATGGGTAAAACTATTTTACTGGAGCAAAAAAGCCGTCAGACACTACAGATGGTATATGCTAAAGCGTAGATTTTACCATTCAGGTCGTTCGAGAATAATTTTACCGATTACCGCATCCCGAAGATTGATTTTTTTGAGAGTGGGTTCCACCACCGCCTTATTATAATCGTAACCGGTTTTTGAAAATCGTTCTTCTCCCATTGTCGTCCACGTTCCTTCAGGTACCACTTCTTCCTGCGTCATATCAAAATCCAAAAATGGGGATGGCTTTTTCTTTTCAGGTTTTGGAGCAGGTTGCTTAAAAGTTTGAACTGCTGGTGCTGCAGCTTTTTTTTGTGGTGCAGCTTTATCCGGGCGTGCGTAAGGTTTGCTTTTCATTTCCACTTCCCTGAAAACATCTTTCATCTTTTCTTCTAAAGTGGGTGGCGCAACCTCGCGAACTTTCCGGCCTGGCTGGCCTTCCGGATTCTGTTGTGCTTCTTCCTGCTCTTTTCTCTTCTTCGAAGCCTGATGTGCCTGCCAGATGAAATATGCAATTATCACGATGATGTAAATCAGGTTACCCATACTTTTTTATTTAAGCCTGCCCAAAGTTAATGTTTCGGTGAACATCAGCGTAAAATACCATCGTGAAGCAACCATCGCTATACAGCAATGATCGTTCAACCACTTCATTCTATTATTATAAGCTGCTACGATCTTCATGCGTCACCGAAATGTGCAGCTGTATGAAACCATTTAAAGAACTTGATCCGGTATTGAATTCAGAGTTGCGACTGGTTGTTATGTCGCTGTTGGTTTCTGTGAAGGAAGCTGAATTCACTTTTCTTAAAAAAAAGACCAATTCGACAGCAGGTAACCTTAGTGTACAAATTCAAAAACTGAAAGATGCAGCATACATCACGGTAGAAAAAAAATTCAAAGACAATTACCCGCTTACTATTTGCCGCATCACTAAAAAGGGAGTGACTGCTTTTGAGCAATATGTGGAGAGCTTGAAGGAATATATCGGGAAAGGATGAGGAGCGGGAGTCAGTTAATATTATTATCAACTATCAGTCGGCATCGGCACTTCCGGTGAACATTCTATAGGTAGACCGATAGGTACTTTACTCAATTTCCCCATGGGCGTTGCTACTCTGGTTAACGCTTTTGTTGCTTTTAATTGGATGAGCCGCTTTGTTTGTGAAACAGGAATTTAATAAAGCAGCAGTAAGATTAAAGCAGGTGTTATGCATACTCATTTCATTTGGACTTGCTACCTTTACATTAAATACATTTTATGAAGCCCTACCTCTACCTCATTTGTACCCTCCTCATTTCAATATCCGCTACTCCCTTGCTTGCTCAGAACTGCAACCTTCTGCCACCATCCAATCTTTCTGTCAGCAATCTGACCTCATGCAGTGCAAACCTTCACTGGACCTCAGCCACTAATGTCCTGAAATACATTGTCTCATACAGGGTATCCGGAACATCCCAATGGTCTCCGAATGTGAATGTGGGAACAAATACGTCGTATGAGTTTACCGGTTTACTCAAAAATACCATGTACGATTTTTCTGTCCGTTCAAAATGTTCAGATGGATCCAAAAGTAAAAAGATAAAAATTTCCACCACCACCCTGAAATGTACTACCCCGGATGATGTGACAGTTGAAGGCATTAACAGCAACTCTGCAAAAATTACGGTTACTTCTCCCTGCTCATACGATTCTCTTTTCGTAAAATATATTCCAATTGGAGGAGCTCCTAAAGTTATATCGTATCCGGCTGCAGCATCCTATGTGCTGGGTGGTTTAAGTGCTGACACTGTTTATCTCATTCGTGTTTCCACTTGTCCGAAAACTACCAACAACTGGTCACTTACCGATACCCTTTATCTTCAGGGGCAACCCAACATTCTTTTCATCCTGATTGATGATAGCCGTTATGATTATTTCAGTTGCAACGGTGCCCCTTCATTTGTTCATACCCCAAATATCGACCGCATTGCAAATGAAGGCGTCAATTTCCAAAAGTCTTTTGTGGTTACGTCACTTTGCGCTCCCAGCCGTGCTACCATCGCTACAGGTTTATTTACCCTGAAGACAGGAGTTACCACGAACAACAATTTTCTGAATCCAAGTTTCGTAACTGTACCTGAAGTACTTCAGGACAATGGTTATTATACGGCATTGGTTGGAAAGAATCACCTTACCTTTTTACAGGGTGATGTTCCTGAGTTTAACTATTACCTGCAGTCGGTGGGTTTTGAAGAAGCAGATGGCACAGGTTATAATTATAATGGTGACCTGGTTTATATAGAGAAGGAAGACGAGCTGACATTTACCGATACAGCAATTGCCCTGATAGAGCGCGTAAATGATCCTTTGTTTATATGGCTGGCTTACAGGGTTCCGCATATCCCCATCCAGCCCATGGCGTCCTTTAAAGGAGATTACAGCGGATTCCCAATTCCGTGGAAACCAGATACTGCAAAGTATACCGTTAATTTCCCCTCTTATCTCTACGGTGCTATATCCTCCGATTACGGTGTGTTGCATGGCTATACACTCGATACTACTTACCGTGATGCATTGGAAGCCGTGGCAGGGTTAGATAGCTGCATGGGTGAGATTTTTAAGGCATTGGAGAATACGAATAAGCTGGAAAATACGCTGATCATCTTTATGTCAGACAATGGCTATATGATGGGCAGTCACTGGCTGGAAGGAAAGACCCATGCCTATGAACCTTCGATGCGAACACCACTCTTCATACGTTATCCTGCATGGTTTGAAGCTGGCTCACACGTAACCAAACAATTCGCCACCAACATGGACATTGCTCCAACCATCTATGAGGCGGCCGGTGTTGATTTTGAAGGTCCGATGGATGGCCACTCCCTACGCGACCTGTATGATGGAAATTTCACCAGGCAGGAACTTTATTACCTGATGCTTCACAAGTCATCAGCCGGCGCGCCAATCAAACGCTGCATCCGGGATCCGTACTATAAATACATTCATTATACCTGCAATTCAGATACGGTGGAAGAGTTTTTTGACCTGATCAATGATTCATTGGAAATTACCAACCAGATTAACAACAGTGCGTATCAATCCATTATTGAAATATACAGGGCTAAATATGACAGCATCAGGATCGCATGGCAGGATACTATGGAAGGGACATTAAAAGATTGTTTCATCGAAAACCCATTTGTGTTAAAAGAACTTTATGAGGAAGAGGAAACCTCACCACTTCATCCTGTTATCTACCCGAATCTTACATCAGGAAACATAGAGATATACATTCCCTGGCAAAGTGCTACCATTACCCTGCATGATAATTTAGGTGGGTTTATTCGTAAATGGGAAATGAATGAAACTTATTCGAAAGTGAATCTGAATGGTTTGCCGGATGGAATTTACCTGCTCAATTTTGAATCCGGGGAGAAATCAGTGACTGAGAAAGTAGTGGTGATGCATTAGGAGCGTCAGGAGTTGGCAAAGGAGAGATAGAAATATAGAACGTTACTGTTCAGTACCCTTGTAATTTGTTGTTCTAAGTAATCTGATTAATGCCACTAAGGCAAGAAGAAACAAAACTTTAAATCACTTACACTTTATTTCTTTGTGTCTTTGTAGCAGCTTTTGTCAGGGTAGGTGAAAAGTAACTAAAGAACTAGGGTATAATTTGATACAAATAAATTTAAGTGGTTGCCTTTATTCGTGCCACTACCTGAGAATTTTGTTTTAAATAATTGAGTTTCTACCAGGCAGTGGCACGAATCAGCCGATCAGTACCCTGTTGCAGGTGCAAAGTAACTTCCGTATTCGTCGTTGGGATTAAATTCTATAATCATCCATTTCTTTCCATTGGCATCTGCTTCATATTCATAATATAATGTTTGAATCTTTAACTCAGCGGGTGCTGCATCACGTTCAAAATTGCTGCTCGGAATACAAGAATAAAAGCCTCTGAAATTTCCTTCTGCAGGATAAACAGTAATTGATCTATTCGCCTTGTCGAAAATTATAGTTCCCTTGTTGTAAGAGAAAGCTTCCGTGCGGCAAGTGCTGTAGTCAATGGTCTGGCTCATAAAGTATTGTCGTATTCTCCATTTTCCATAAAGTTAAAGGCCACCGATAGCTCAAAAGCATTTCCAATATAGCTGCCATCATAGCCCCAGAAGTAAGTCATAGAAAATGTTCCATACAGCCATTGCCCCTTGGCTTCTGCAGTTACATATCCGTCCGGAACAGGAACGGTTTCCTCTTTTGTTTTGCAACTTAAAAACGTTACTGCAAGCATTAAACAAGCAATTGTCTTTTTCATGATTTTTATGATTTTTGGGTTGTTGATTAAAAATTAACGGGTGCAATATTCAGTCAACAAACACCTGAAGACAATAGCAAGTAGAATGAATTGTTTTTTTTAAAAGATGAAATGAAAATTCTGACGCTGTAACTGGAGACAGAAATCTCCATCACTAAAAATACAAGTGCATACCTGCTTTAAAAATCGCAACAGACCTCATATATTTAAACAGAAACAGCGAACAGGAAAAGATGAATATTCCTGATCGCTGTTTGATATTTGTAACAAAGATCCCCTTAATTCAAATACCGTCTTAAGGTCCAGGCAATGGTTTCATGATCTTCCATAAGATTGGTGAGAAAGTCGGCAGTACCCGCATCCTCGTATTTCTCCGCACATTCATCGATGTTTTTCCTTAATTGAATGATCACTGATTCGTGATCACCCAGTAACTCTTTTACCATTTCTTTGGAGGAAGGATATGTTCCGGGAGATTCTTTGATGGAAGTCAGCTCACTAAATTCCTTCATAGTGCCTATGGTAGGGCTTCCCAGCTTGTTTATGCGTTCTGCTATTTCATCAATTGCTTCTTCCAGTTGATTGTATTGAACTTCAAATAGCTTATGGTATTCCATAAAACTTTCTCCTGCTACATTCCAGTGAAATTTCCTGGTTTTGATGTAAAGGGACATTGCATCAGCCAATACATTTGAAAGCATACTACTAATACTCTTTAAATTTTTGTCGGAAATACCGATGTTAGGTTTTGTCATGAGAATTAATTTATCGTGAAAAATTTGCGTGTTTTGTATAAAATGAGCTCAAATTTAACGCATCTTATCTACCATTTATGGCATTAATTTGCTTTTCAATATGAGTGGTAAATTACTCAAAAAGAATTCTATATCAGCAATACCCCTTTTAAGGGACATATTTCAACGCATTTAACAAGTACATCTACCACTCACCAAAATCAAATTCACCCCACTGCCATTCAATTGTCTACCTTTGTCCATTCAAACCATTATCATCATTTATTTTGACATTCTCCGATTTTAATCTCTGCGAGCCCTTATTGGAAGGGCTCGATGCCATGGGTTTCCGCAAACCAACTCCCATCCAGGAAAAAGTAATCCCACTAATTTTAGATGGTAAAGATGTAATTGCAACTGCCCAAACCGGAACTGGTAAAACGGCGGCCTACCTTCTGCCCGTATTGCATAACATCTCTCACAATGCCATTCCACATACCTCTGTATTGATTATTTCCCCAACCCGTGAGCTTGCCCTGCAAATAGATCAGTCATTCCAGGGATTGGCTTATTTCACACATGCAAGTTCCATAGCAGTGTACGGCGGAAGTGATGGAGATGTATTTGAACGGGAGAAGAAAGCGATGCGTGGGGGTGCCTCAGCAGTAATTGCAACACCCGGGAGATTACTGAGCCACCTGAACATGGGCAATTCAAAATTTGATCAGCTCGATTGTCTGATCCTTGATGAAGCGGATAAGATGCTGGACATGGGTTTCTACGACGACATCATTCGCATTATCGGATATGCTCCTCCCAAAAGACAAAACCTGTTATTCAGTGCCACTATGCCGCCCCGTATGCGGGAGCTTGCGCGCCGCATCATGAATAACCCTGTCGAAATAAATATTGCGATGAGCAAACCGGCAGAAGGTATTTTACAAGGTGCCTACTTAGTGCACGACCATCAGAAAACCCCACTGCTTAAAAAATTACTGGATCCGAATAAAAATGGACCCGGTGAAAAAAAACCTTCCAGTGTCTTGATTTTTTCTTCCACAAAATCCGGCGTTAAAGCACTCGAAAAGGAATTGCGGCAGATGCAGCTTCCCGCAAAAGCGATACACAGCGATCTCACACAGGAAGAACGTGAAAATGTGTTGCTAAGCTTCAGAACCAAAAGCACTCAGATTTTAGTAGCCACTGATATTCTTTCACGCGGCATCGACATCGACAGCATCGGTCTGGTAGTAAATTATGACGTGCCCGGCGATGCCGAAGATTATGTACATCGTGTTGGGCGGACAGCCCGGGCTGAATCAACCGGTGTGGCGCTGACTTTTATCAATGAGCGTGACCAGCGCAAATTTGCGCAGATTGAAACACTGATTGAACGCACCATTCCTAAAATTGCCTTACCTCCGGAATTGGGTGAAAGTCCGGAATGGAATCTCTCGAAACACCATGCACGGACTTTTGGTGGCGGGAGAAGAAACGGTGCTGCCCACAGCAAAAAAAGAAGGTGATGGAACCTTTATTTTAAAAGCTGCTCTTGCCAATTTCCAATATCCTCTTTGACACGTTACTTCCGGTGATTAGCGCTGCTTCAACTGTGCCCATGGATGGACCCGCATAAAATGCTTCTCCGGCAAAAAAAATAGTGCCTGCTTCTGTATCATTAAGCAGTTCAATGGAATGAGCGCTATCAAGTGTGGTGTAGGCATAGGCCCCCAATGCAAAAAGATCCCCGTTCCAATTCACAACCCGCCATGAGATGATCATTTCCTTCAACTTACTTTTTGTGAGAGGGAATATTGCTGCGAGTGAATCCAGCGCCTGCTGAAAAATAAGTTCATCATTAGCATCTTTCCATTTTTCTGAAGAAGGTCCGGCAAGCCAACCTGTGAGCAGTGCATTCTGTTCAGGATGTTGCGTCCACCAGGTAGGAATTGCTGCATCGGAAATCAGAAAACTCAGTTCATCAGCATTCTTACCAAAATGCTTTTTGAGTGCTATACTTTTCCAAAATGATTTATTGAATTCAATCAGCACTTTTATTACAGACCCAAAACCCATATTTGCTATAGCTGCAGATTTTTCAGGGAGCGGAGGTATAAATGAAAGCGCACTTTCACCGGAAGCAGATTGTTGCAACACTCCTAACGGAACGGTGATGATGATTTTTGCTCCTTTAAATTGCTGGCCGCTTTTACAAATAACAGTTACCTGATTTTGTTCCCATCGAATTTCCTTTGCAACAGCGTTCAACTGAATTATAGCTCCTCCTTTTACACATTCATCTTCCAAAAATTGCATCATTTTACCATAACCGCCATTCACCCTGTAATTGGTGCTCTCCTCTTCATTCAACCATTCTTCGCGCAGGGCAAACACGCTTGCCTTATGTGTATCGGCAGCATCATAGCCTTCTGCAAAACCACGGATAGCTGCTCTTAGGGCTGCATGCTTCTCATCATTAAAATACAGAGTGATGAAATCAGCAATGGTCATGTCTTTCTTCAACGATCTGAATGTGGATTCCAGCAAGTTCCAGTCTGCAAAAAAACTTTCTTCATCACTTATCTTACCATTTCTCGCCTGCCATGTTGAACCTTTCATGGGTATTATTCCGATACCCGCTTCCTTTAATAATTGCATGGTCACAGGTAGTGTTCCATGAATGAATTCAGCACCGAGCTCAACAGGCATTGAAAATTCATTGTTCACGAGGGTGTGAATACGGCCACCGACTCTGTTTCGCCCCTCCAATACCAGCACGCTATAACCTTCCTTCACAAGTTCCCGGGCAGCCATCATGCCTGAAGCGCCGGCTCCGATAATGATAATTTCCTCCTTTTGCATATTGCAATGTTAAGGAGGTTTCCGGAGAATCGATTTGTAGTAAAAAATTGAAATCACTTTCAAAACCTTTTCACGCGCGGCATTTTTGAGAAGCCAGCCTATTTCTTTTCGCTGCTTTAAGTCGAAGGAGCTTTAGCTTTCGGGGTAAAGAATTGTTATCTATCAACAGGGCAAAATAATCAGCGATCTACGACCATTCTTTTAGTGATGGAATTTTTATCATCGCTTACTGTATAAAAATAAACGCCTGTTTTAAACTTCGAAACATCGATAGAAACTGCATTTACGCCTGCGTGTCCGATGATAGTATTTTTATAAACCTGATTTCCAATTACGTTAGAAATTTTTACTTCAAATGATCCTCCACGCATCAGGTTCACAAAAACCTGGGTTTTTGACCTTGCGGGATTGGGTGAATTCTGTGCAACATCAAACTTGCCGGATTGGAGTCCGGGAATGCCAATAGTATTGCTGATAGTGATTTCGTAACCGGAAAATTCAACCGGAAGAAAAACAACCGGACTAATAAAAACCTTTGCAGTGATGGATAAGGGATAAACACCTTCTGTAGTGGGTGTTCCCTGAATGCGCACGCAACCGACTGAATCCGCCTTAAAAGTGCAGGAAGAAGGATTGCAGTTGTAATGAAAAGCAACAGCAGCCGGAATATTTTCCAAACCCGACACGCCAGTCAGTTCCACTTTATTCACATCGATGCCGGTAGCAACAATAGAAGAATCTTTTAAGGGTACTTTAAACTGCACCGTAAAATCATAGGGTACATTGGTGGGGCCCGCAGGCAGATTTGTTATCGTATCCGGATAAATTCCTGAACCGGGCTGCGTCCAGCTGGGGACGCATACCTGTGAATACGCTTTTGTGAAAGAAAAAAATAATATAATGAGGAAGAGTACATCTTTTTTCATGCGGGACCGTTTCGCGTAAATATAATTTCAAAAAATGGTTTTGAGAAGAAGAATACTAAGAATTTAGAAGGAAATTCATAATTGGCAATTCGTAATTATTTTTTACCACTCATTAATTTGAGAAGATCGTTAAATCAAAATTGGATCGCCTTCATTGAATTATTAGCTTTGAATCCTGATGAAAACACTTTCGGGTCAAAATTCACTTCGTTATTTTTTAAGTCTCACTCCTGGTGCACTGGTAATTGCAGGTAACCTTGCAGGCGGGTGGTGGTCGGTGATGAATACCATTTACACAATGATATTGCTGATTGGAATCGAAAAACTGACAAAAGAAAACAGGAAGGTGCATGATATTGATGATGGAACTGTTCCCAACATCGTTCTTTCACTTCATGTGCTCATTCATACCGTATCAATATTTTCCCTGCTTTACGGAATTTATTCAGGCACTCTCATTGGAAAGTTTATCTGGATCGCCTCCATCTCCACAGGAATCAGTGGTGGGATTGAGGGGATCAACAGTGCCCATGAACTTATTCACCGAAAACAATGGTATGCCCGGTGGGGCGGAATCTGGAACCTGCTACTGGTAAATTACAGTCATTTTTATATTGAACACATCAGAGGGCATCACCGCTACATTGGCACACCGCGTGATCCTGCCACTGCGCGTTATGGCGAATCATTCTATCATTTTTTTGCACGCACAGTGCCTGCTCAATTCAGAAGTGCTTTACGATTAGAAGCCGGAAGACTACAGAAAACAAGCCAGTTGGGATTTGGGTGGAGGAACAGGGTTATTCAACTCTTCCTGCTCCAGGTGATCATTTGTTTGGCCATTTACTTTTGGTTGGGCAGTGTCGAATTGCTGGCTTACCTCCACCAGAGCTTCATTGCTTTTTTCCTGCTTGAATACGTTAACTATATTGAACATTATGGACTGCTGCGCCGCGAAGGTGAAAAAGTAAACGCCACCCATAGCTGGCAATGTGACTTACCGATCAGCCGCTTTGCATTGATAGAATTATCACGGCATTCCGATCACCATCTTACTGCATCCAAACCATATTATCAATTGATCAGCTATGAAGAGAGCCCTGTTTTGCCTGCAGGATATTTCGGATCATTCTATTGGGCCATGATTCCACCAATTTGGTTTAAAAAGATAAATCCTGTGCTGGACGAATACAGAAGAAAAAACAACCGGCAAATTTCATGATGCAGCGTACTGGCTGTTCCATAGCTTCAGTATGCGATTGTTATAAAATGTTCCTTGAAAGCCGTCATGCTGAATTTATTTTCCGAAGGATCCTGTGGGCAGCATCTCGCTATGTTAAGGACAGATCCCGAAACAAGTTCAGCATGACCTCTGCTAATTTGAGATAATTTCTAATTACAATAGTCAACACAAATGCAATTATAAAATGACCATTGACATCAGGCACGAAACCGAGTATGAAATGTATGCTGAAAAATCTCTTTTGTGATTTTTTTAACACGATGAGTTTGCCGTAGTAAGATGTGTTGTAGTATCTTGCAACACCCATGAGAACCACTGCGTCATTCGTAGCCCTTTTACTGCTCACCTGTTTTGTTAATAGTGCTGCTGCACAGGGAAATTCTCTTTTGTGGAAAATTTCAGGAAATGGACTGCTTACTCCCTCTTACCTCTATGGAACGATGCATACCAAAGATGCGCGGGTATTTCGACTCGCCGATTCAGTCTTAACGGCCTTTGAATCGTGTGAGGCATTTGCCATGGAAGTAATTATTGACGATGCTTCGAAGATGAATATCCTGCAGGGCTTGTTTATGGATACAAGCTATTCACTTAAAAATTTATTGACAACGGAACAATACGATTCAGCAGATCAGTATTGCCGCAAAAATACCGGTCAGAGCATTAAGAATTATGAAAATCTGAAACCTGTTTATACAGCAGCTATTCTTTCGCAATTTGTTTACAATCCATCAGACTCAACAGGTGATGACCAGCAATATTTCCTCGATGAATATTTTCAACATCTTGCAAGCGGCCAGCAAAAAAAAGTGCACGGACTGGAAACGATTGCTGAGCAACTGCATGTGTTCGATGTGCTCAGCTATCCGCACCAGGCCGAGTTGCTGATGCAGACTGTTCGCAGGTCAAACAAAGAAGCAAAAAGCTATGACCAGATGGTACGCTATTATCTCGACAATGATCTGGTAAAGATGATGTCATTTGAAAATGATTATTCACTGCCCGATTCACTCTATGATGGATTGATAACCGTTCGGAACCATCGCATGGCTGATCGAATGGATACAATGATAAAAAAGCGTTCCACTTTTGTTGCCGTCGGAGCAGGGCATTTGGGTGAAACGGAAGGCCTGGTAAACCTGCTTCGTGATAAAGGTTACACGGTGTTGCCTGTTATCCCGACATACACCAATTATTTACCTAATGGATGGTATCGCAAAATATCCTTTAAGGACCACTGCAAAGTAGACTTCCCTTCCGTACCACTCACGAGCAATGAAAAAATTTCAGCTTCTCCTTTCATGCATTATTCAGCGGTTGGTTCAACATACG
Organism: Chitinophagales bacterium; assembly: GCA_039919825.1. GTDB lineage: Bacteria > Bacteroidota > Bacteroidia > Chitinophagales > UBA10324 > JACCZZ01. The sequence continues at coordinate 12,682 of JBDSEW010000378.1, forward strand.
CTACTGAAAAGCACGACTACGATGTCTATATTGGTGAGGGCCGGCAGGACAGCGTGCTGCTGCATGTTTTGCAACACCATTATCAAATGAAAGTGTTCCTTGATAAGATTTCACCTGATGCATTGCACGACAATAAATTTGAGCTATTACTTGAAACAACTGATGGCAGAAATTGCACAGTACAATGCTTTGAGAGGAATCAACAAGTGTATGTGCTGCTCTATACCTATAAAAGAAAAGTGAACAAGGAATTCCGCACCAGGTTTTTCTCCTCATTTCAACTGTTATAGCAGATGCTTATTGATGTTGACGAAGCGGTGCATTTATTACAGAAAGGAGAAGTGGTATCCGTTCCCACAGAAACAGTATATGGGCTGGCGGCCATCGCCACTAATCCTGAAGCCATTGCAAAAATCTTCGAAATAAAAAAGCGGCCCGCCGATAATCCGCTGATTTGTCATTTCCATAGTATTGAACAAATTCAACAATACGTAACCGGCATTCCAGGTAATACTTTGAAACTGTTGCACCACTTTTCTCCCGGACCAGTGAGTTTCATGTTAGACCTTCCGGAAGATTCTCCTTTGAAATTTGCAACATGTGGAAGTCCACAGGTGATTGCACGAATACCAGACCATGCATTGTTTCTTTCAATCATCAAAAAGACAATGCTGCCGGTTGCAGCACCCAGCGCAAATACTTCCGGTAAGGTATCTCCGACCACTGTGGGTATGGTACTGCACGACATTGGAGAAAAGATTGCCGGCATTGTTGATGGAGGAGCTGCTTCCGTTGGATTAGAGTCTTCAATACTTGACGCCCGAAGCAATGGTGACGTCTTCATTTTAAGGCCAGGCGCAATCGGAGAAAAAGAAATCAAATCAATTTTAGCGGATGTAAATGTGGTGATGGTTCAGGATGGCCACAACCAGCGCATTCCCGGGACAAAGTATGCACATTATGCACCCGCTACTCCCGTCTATGAAATTCAGAATACAGCCGAAATCACCGAACACCCAAATGCTGCAGTATTTCTTACGCTGGAAGCCATGCAAACTATTCCGCGAAGCACATTACATTCGTATTCATTGAAAGGTATTCACCTGGTAAATATTGGCAGCACCGGAGATTTAAATTCCATGGCTAAAAATTTTTATCATGTAATTGCTTCGGTGGATCAGTTAAATGTTTCATGTGCATTTTTCCTTCTTCCCGATTTCGGAATTTCTTCACTTGGAAAAGCACTTCAAAACCGGTGTTACAAGATCATTGTTGCATGAAACCAAAATACCCTTTCCAGTGCTTTTTATATCTGCTCATCAAAAAAATGAATGCTGAAAGTAAAATATTTTTTCTCACTTGCTGCATGCTGTTCTGCTTTGCAGATAATGCTCTTTCGCAGGTAGTGAACATCGAGAATGAACGATTGCGGGCAGACTCCAATGGATTCTACGGATCGCTCCCGTTGGTCGGGATTTGTAATCCCGTCTTGCTGAGTAATTGGATTTTCAATCCCGTTGGTGGGGATTTGTAATCCCGTCCTGCTAAGTAATTGGATTTTTAATCCAATAAATGCTGCCTCATTCTAAGGATTTAACATAAATTAATATCCTATCGTCAGAAAATATGTTCAGATGAAAAGAGAATATATGATGGAATTAAAAATTCCATATCTCAGTAATCCGGATTACAAATCCGGACTAACGAAAAATGTATTGACTCCTAAGCAAAAAATATAAATTCCATAATGAAGAATCACGTTCACTCGATTATCAGCAAAACTAAATCAGCAAAAGGACTTCCACGGCTTGCAAACAATTATTTCGAAGTGTCAAACGTAGCCATGTTTATTATGAATCCGGAAAACGGAATGAAATACATTCACTTTCTATATCAATTTTTGAATCGCGTAATTTCATTGCATTGGCATTTTATGAATATTGGTTGTGTAAACCTTGCCTTGATTGATAAAGGATTTAGTAACTTGAAAGCAAATCTTAAAACTATGAAAAATACATTACGATTACTGCCAATGATCACTACCTTTCTGATGGTACTGGTCGCTGTTAATGTTGTAAATGGCCAGTCAAAATCAAAGTTTCCGGATATGGGTGTTCAGAGCGCCGACGGCTGCCTTGCCTGCCCGGGAAGTGAATGGAACAATGCTACAAACATTACCAAGAAAGATGAACAGTTTGCCAGCACCACGATGGGGCAAAGTGAATTCTGTTTTATGACGAGTTGCTTTTACACACGGGGATTGATTGGTTCTGATTTCGGGTTTAATTTGCCTGCCACATCTACGGTAAATGGCATTGCGTTGCAAATTAACCGCAAGGCAGATATAGTACATGCTGTGAAAGACTCGGTGATCCAATTGATGAAAGGATATGTGCCGGTTGGCGAAAAGAAAAAATCAAATTCTTTCTGGCCCGGCATTGCTCATAACAAATCATACGGAGGGCCGACCGATCTATGGGGAACCACCTGGACACCTGCTGAGATCAACAGTGGAGATTTCCAGGTTTGGCTAAAAGCTTACAACATAACCGAGGGTTATCCAACCGCATCTGTTGATTTTTTCAGGGTAACGGTTTTTTATGCGGATGGTTTTGCAAAGAAAAGCCAGACTGCTGAATTTGACCTTTCAGCTAACGCATTAAGAATTTTTCCAAATCCTGTGGCTGACGAGGCAACCATTTCATTTACGGCTTCGCAAAAAGGTAGCATGAACCTCGTGGTTTTTAATTCGATTGGAGCACAAATGCTGCAAATAAATGAATCAGTTGAAGCAGGCCTTGTCAGCAGAACCTTAAGCCTGGGATCACTGCCTTCGGGAAATTACTTCATTCATTGCAACATGGAGGGCAAAAGCTGGATCACCAGCCTGGTTAAAGAATAAAGAATTAATTAGTATAATAGGTTACTGTTCAGAAGCCATGAGATAAAGCTGCCACAAAGACCAAGACAAAAAGAAAACAATCAAATTGATTCAAAGCTTTGTGTCTTGGTGCTTTAGTGGCATAAATCGGATTACACAGAATAACAAAATCCAAGGGTTAATGAACAGTAACTATTATAGATAATTTTGAAGAAAATTCTATTCCAATTAGAATTTAAAATCTGACAATGGCATTGTTTTACTCATCATAACTAATGAAGAACTTTTAGTATTTCATTAAGTATCCCATGAACCACGTTCCAAATTATTCGGAATTATTTTTATGGTGCTTTCCACCCAGGCAGCAGTTCATCGATTCTGTGGATGGGATGTAAGTTGATGTTGATCAGCGTTTCGGTGAGCCATGTTTGCGGATTTATGCCTTTTGCTTTGCAGGCAGCAAACAGTGAATAAAATATAGCTGCATTTTGAGCCGCCTGATGAGATCCGGCGAACAGGTAATTCCAAATCCGGACTAACGAAATATCAGGTGCAGGAGCTACCCGTCTTTTACATTTACTTCTGAAACATTTGAAAATTATAAATCCCACTTATTATCAGCAGGAATCCATTGAAGTAACCATTTCCAAAAAAATTTACCATTGAACCCAAATTGAATTACCTCTGCGAGAATCATCCTGTTAGCGGAGTACCGAAAGTGAATTATTCATTTACTACAGGTTTGAAATATGTCTTCAACTGAAAAATCGATAGCAATATCTCCTATTGCAATTGATAGTTCGAAACATGCTGCACAGATTCCAGCAACTTTTTTCTTTTTGTATTGTCGCGTTCATTTCTGAATTCTTTGAATAATCTCCATGATAAGGCGACACGGTTATGGTCTACATCCCAGACCCCTTCCTTTCTGCTTCCGTCCAGTTCAGGGGCATACATCACTTCCAGCTTAATAAACTGACCACGATGAAAGAAGAGGATAGTGAGGGTCATTGGGTGTGCTGGTGGCATTAAGTACTAAAATCAGTACGAAGCATAAGTGATCCCGGTTGGAATCGAACCAACGACCCACAGCTTAGAAGGCTGTTGCTCTATCCCCTGAGCTACGAGACCAAATGATTGGTTGGGATCTTTAGCCATGCCTATTTCAACAATCCGTCACTTTTTCCTCTTTCACACAGCTAATTGAAGCGCAAAGATATAGAAAAAGCAAAGAGTACCTTATTTTTGTGCATACCCGGGTTTAGGACAAATCATTCAGTTTTCTCGAGCAATGGTTGGCGGGACGCCAACTATGGACTGTCATAGGGAAGGTACTGTCCGTGGTCGGTGTCTCGCCGACCACAAAAACAAAGATTTGTCGTGCACCCGCATACCCTTTTTATT
>JBDSEW010000388.1:0-2884 GCA_039919825.1 Chitinophagales bacterium
TTTTTCTTCAGCTTTTCATCAGAACCCAGCCACATACCCGTGGCATATGAATCTCCCGAACTGTACACCGCATAGTTAACTCCCCCACCGGATGCTGCAGCATACACGCCGTAATGATTTCCACTGCCTGATCCGCCGGAAACCGTTGAATAATTGCCATACATCGTATTGCCATTGGAAGAGGGAACGTTAACAGAAGTATAAACACCGTATAAGCCACCTGTAGGACTATTGAGTGACGACATAAAATTATAAATTCCATAGTGTTGACCCGAACCTCCCGGCCTGAAATAATGGTAGATGCCATATGCATCATCGGAATAATTTTGCACATTCAGACGGGCAGAGGGTGAGGTGGTTCCAATTCCAACTCTTGTGTCTGTGGTTGCCCCATTCACTCCTGAAATAGCACCCAAAATAATACTGTTACTGGCACCTACTTCTGCAAATGCTCCAATAGCAGTAGCATTGCTAAGATCGCTGGAAGAAAATTTTGTTAAAGTGCCAAGGGCGGTATTGTTATCGCCGTGGATATTTCCCTTGCCGGAATTGTAACCAACAAATGTATTGTAGTAGCCGGTAAAATTATCAAAGCCTGCATTGCTGCCGAAGAAGCTGTTTTCACCACCGCCACCAGTAATCACATCAGAAGTGTTGTACCCGGAGTTTGCACCGAAAAAACTATTGTCGGTTGCGGAAGTGTTTGAATAACCGGACTTAAAACCGAAATAGCAATTGTCAAAACCTGAATAAGTAGCATGGGCGGTATAGGCGCCGAAATAGCTATTGCGCGATGTTGTTTCAGTGGGACCACCGCCGCTTTCAAAACCATAAATACAATTGTCGTCTCCACCAGCATTAAATTCATAGTAGCCGCCGGTATTATATCCTGTAAATGTATTACGGCTACCTTGGCTGGATTGACCAGCCAAACCACCGATAAAAACATTGTAGGAACCATCCACATTCATTTGTCCTGCCAGGTTGCCGACAAAAGTGTTATCAGTACCGAACATAGTGGCAATGCCGGTAGCACCTAAAAAGGTATTTCTTGTGCCGGTGTTATCCACAAATGCAATGTCGTCTAAAAAATAGGTGCCATCAGCATAGATGCTTTTCCACGACTTATTCTTGCTGCCGAGATTGAGTCCGTTGTTTGAACCTGGAACAAGAGCCTGGTTGATAGACGTACTGATTAAATTGCTCAAGCTGGTATTTGCCTGTGAGAAGGCAAGGTGATAGCTGCTAAAAGAAATAAAGACTACTAAATAGATAAGTTGTTTAAGATTTTTCATATTAAAATGTTTTTGATTAATAAAATTAAGGGCGCAATCATACATCACCGTTGATGTCAATCACGATATTACTCTGCAAGTAATAATTCTAAGATGATGAATACCCTGTAATTCACTGCAAACACGTTCGGACGATGCAGTACAAATATTGAGACGAATAGTAAAGAACCTTTTAAAAGTATTAAGAGGTTGTGCCAGTTTATAACAAACTTAAAAATTTTGTCTGATAAGGAATGTTTGAAAATAGTATTGTTAAATAGAAAGCATCCATCATTCCATTTTGCAGAACAACTTCACCACCTCTTCCGCACATCCCCACGAAACCGTAAACCCTGATCCTCCATGGCCGTAATTATGGATGAGTGGTTTTCCTTTTTCAATTTCCACACGCATGCCGGCGCGAAAAGGCCGCAGACCGGCCCAACTATCAATGAGGGTTGCTGATTGCAATTGTGGTTCCAGCGCAATACATCTTTCAATAATTTTTTGAAGCGTTTCGGGATTCGTTACTTCTTCGTTACCATTCATTTCATAAGTGCCGCCGCAGATACAACCATCTTCACGATAGACAATGTAGGTTGGCGAAATATCTTCCAATATAATGCGGTGAAGGTTTTTGGTTTTCAATAATGCACTTCGTCCGCGCACTGGAATTACTTCATCATCATATGCAAGTTCGCGCGAAGCAAGACCTGTGCAATTAATAACAATGCAGGAATCGTCAGGCAGCTCCTCTAATGATAGAAGGGTGTGCCTAATAATTTTTCCACCACCTCCCATAAATTCATTCAATAAATAAGGCAGATAAACCGGCGTTTCAATCAACGGTACCTGAATGTACCAGCCACTGTTAAAGCCGCCGCGCAGTTCTTCTTTTCGCAACGGAAGGAATTTTTCTTCCCGCAACGTTGTCCTGATGCGCTGTTCCATTTCATTCACTTCATTTCCCATTTTTAAAATGGGTGTCATGTGAACGCCACTGTTCTCCACTTCTGCAAGTGCTTCAAATTTTTTGTAGGAATGCATGCTCCAGTCGCGGGTGACGATCCGAACTTCATATCTTCTTCCTGCAACCTTGATGGCTGTGGTAAGTCCGATCACGCCACATCCCGCAATGGAAATATTTTTTTTCATCTGCTGATTAATCTTCTGTTAGATGCCCTTCGGCTTCGCTCCCGAAAAAAACAGGTCGTTGCGCATAGTCGAATCGTCCGGATTCCCTCAACCATTTTTATCCGAATGTTCTTCCACCAACAGATCACCCAATTCAATTACTTTCCTGATAAGCAGGTCAAAATCCTCCCTGCGTGAACGATGATTCGTATTGGCGACACGCAGTGCATACTATCCATGTAAAATGGTATAGGAAGGAACCGCTACACCGCTTTCATGCAACCGGATCAGCAATTCCTTATTTAAAATGTTCAGTTGTTCATTGCTGATGGAAGGAACAGTATAGCGAAAGCAAAGAATGTTCATCGGTGCCGGCGCGAGCAACTCAAGCTTTTCATTTGATTCAATCAATGATTTCAGGTATTGCACCTGTTCAATATTTTGCGTGACCAGTCTTCCGAATTTCTTAACCCCAT
>JBDSEW010000280.1:0-19033 GCA_039919825.1 Chitinophagales bacterium
GGTTGTCTTGTCTGTTCCCCATACATCATAATCATATTCCTCTGAGCGTTTGATCATTTTATATCCCACTTCCATTAAAAAAGCCCCCTCATTACGGAAGTTAACCCTCATACCTGCACCTGCACCCCATGTAAATCCTCCATGGTAAGTTACCTGAAGACTGGGATCAGAGGAACCGCTGGCAAGTGGAATACCATATCCTGCATCAGCAAAAATAAAAGGTGTAGTTTTTCGATCAAGAATTTCCCAGCGTCCATCAGCAAATAATTGTCCCATTGGGTATTGAATAAAATCAATCGCAAGCCCAGCTCCCGTTAAAAAATGAGGATTAATCCTGTATCCATGTATGCTTTGTACAGTAAAGCCCACTGATGTGGAGGGACCGTAATAATAATCATAGGCAAAATTTGATCCCGGCAGTACTCCCATTTCGGTTACGTTGAAGTAACCATGTTGTCTGCGAACAGTTGGAGTATCGTTTCGTTCAGGCGGGGCAGGATTTACAGTGCGCACCTTGTATTCGATGTAATCAAGTTGCTTCCTATTTACTGCCAGCACGCTGCCTCCTGCAATCTCAATTTTTACCAGGCTGTCAGCATACTGTGCTATGATGTTTCCTCTTAAGATGCTTCCATCCTTCAGATAAACAACATCCTGTAAGCCGGATTGAGCGGATGACCATTTTGCAACAGTAACCAGTAACATTACAACTATGAAAGTGTTTTTTATCATGTTTAGTTTTTTTGATGCAGCATTTAAATAATTGCCGGTGTCTTTCATTAAATCCTTTCAACCTATGACAACCACATTCTCCAGATCGTTGCAGGCACTTGGTGTTATCACGATAACCATGTTGCTTTTTTCCGGATGCCTTAAAGATAATTGCACAGAAATCTTTACATATAAACTCTTTAAGCCAGTATACATGGGATACGCCGAACTGCGCTCAGCAGTAAAATCTTCGCCGGCTGAAGATTTAGAATCAGTTGGAAAAATATACTATAAGGCACCCTATATTTTTATCAGTGAAGTTGATAAGGGCATTCACATAATCGATAACAGTGATCCTGCTTCACCACAGAATATCAGTTTCATTAATATTCCCGGATGTATTGACCTTGCCGTTATGGACAACATGCTCTATGCTGACAGCTATATCGACCTGGTGACAATCGATATCAGTGACCCTCTAAATGCGAAGGAAGTATCACGTAATCAGAATGTTTTTCCCAATAGGATTTATAGCAATGGATGGTCCTTTGATCCTGTAAAAGGAGTAATAATTGATTGGATTGAAACAGACACTACCGTTGAGCAGGCATGTGGTAACTACTATCCTTTAACCGCTTTTGATGATGTGTTTGTTTCCAGTTTCAGCGGGGTAGGATCCACAACAACCGGTTTAGTAAGTCCAGGCAGTGGAATTGGAGGTTCCATGTCGAGATTTGCCATTTATGATCATTTTCTTTATTGCCTTGATAATTCAATCATGAAATTGTTCGACATTACCAATATATCCAAGCCAGTCAGCTCTTCAACAGTTCAGATGCCCTGGAATATAGAAACCATCTTTCCTTACGATCATTACCTTTTTATCGGCTCTACTTCGGGAGTCTCCATTTATGATAACTCCATTCCATCTTCCCCTTCCTTTGTTTCCGAACTTTCTCACGTAAGCAGCTGCGATCCAGTGGTGGTACAGGGAAATTATGCCTATGCAACTTTGCGCAATGGTAGCTTATGCCAGGGATTTACCAATGAACTGGAAGTGATTGACATCAGTAATATTCATAACCCGCTTTTAAAAACAACCATTTCGCTTATTCATCCTTTCGGATTGGGTATTGATGGTGCAGAGCTTTTCATCTGTGACGACCAGGCGGGATTAAAACGAATGGATGCCACCGATCCATTGGCGATTACACTTTCGGAAACTGTAGCAGCGGGAGAAACACGTGATGTAATTCCGTTGGGTGATCTCTTACTTTTAATTTCAACAGATGGATTGTATCAATTCGATTACAGCTCAGGTTCAATGGTTCAGCTCAGCTACCTTCCAATTAAGAAATAGCCCCAATTAAAAAAGTCACCATTCCGGTAATGTCCGGTGTGGTGACTTTTTTTTGCATTTCAAGCGCGGCCTGTTACTGCAATACTACCTTCATACTTCTTCTCTCACCATTCATCATAAACACCGCCAGGTAAACTCCTGATGGAATTTTTTCTGCGGTTATGTCAATGCAATATTCCTGGCCTGCTGCCTGAATATTTTTAGACAGCAATAGGGTTCCCAGAGGGTCATATAACCCGAATTCCATTTCATCTGATACTTTGCTGCTAAAATGAAAGCAAAACTTATCTACAGCAGGATTCGGTATGAGCTGCAGGCCTTCAAGCGGTTGGATGGCATTAGTTCCCGTAAAGCAATTGATAAGGGTAAGGTTCATCTGTGCTGTATCACTTGCTGTTCCCGCATCGTTTGTCGCAATCAGTGTAACCACATAATTCACCGAACGCCATAAATGTGCGATGGGTTTTCAATATTGGTGACTGGTGTACCATCTCCAAAATTCCATGTATAGGTGGTTGCACCCGGAATTGTATTAAAAGAGCTATTGAAAAACAGCACAGAGTCCTTCGCACATAATGTATCATTAGACAAACTGAATGCAGCATTGATTGAGTACTGCGGGTCTAAAATAGAGGCACCAATGCAACAATTACCTCCGTCAGAAACGGGGTGTGTTCCCTGCCAGCAATCATACTGCGTGTAGTGATAAGAGAGTGACCCTCCGAATTGAGTAAGGTAATAGTAAGCTATCTGATCTGGTGTATTGCAACCGCCTTGCTCCGTAGAAGAATCGCAGAAATAATTGCAAATCACATAGTAATACCCGTTTGTATTTGGCCAGGTAACCGGAGGATATAATAAAATACTGGTAATAGCAGCAGGAACACCATTGATAGAGGTAGTAGGCGGCGTGGGATTACAGTGATCATTATTACCATTGAACCCAGCATAAATCACTTCTGTTATGTTTCCCGCGTACTGCCCGCTGATGGTAACCTCACATTTTTCGTAGGTGGTGATGCCAATCTTCAGGTTAGGAATATCCTCATCGATGTCAATATTCAGATAACCACCATCATAATTCGAATAAATGATCACATTGCCTTCAGGAAAACAAAATGATTGTGCATTCACATCATTGATTGGAAATAGAGAGTTGATAAATAATAAACCGCTTGAAAACTATAACCGGTAATTTTTTTCCATCGTGATTGAATTTTACTGAAAGATAGCCAAAAATTGAAGACCATTTGCAGGATCTCCCGTCTTAAAACCTCATGAAATAATTTTCGATCAACCAACATGCAAAGTAGCTGTCCTTAAAATGAACCGGCTTTTGGCACCCTCTTTCCGCAGCATTCAGGTGGACCATTATCTTCTTAAAAATGGAGATACGCACTGAAAAAAAATATTTGTCATCTTGCAACGTCAGCATCACCACCACTAACTTTTGCTCCATTGATATTCAAGGTATATTCATCGCTTAACGAACATACACACAATTGGGATCACCTCCTTCCTGAAAAACATGCCCTGCGGTCTGCTAATTTGCTCCTGCTCGAAAATTCCTGCTTGCAGGATATTCAATTTATGTACCTGTTCTTTTATAATCAGGAAGAAACAGATCCTGTTGCCATTGCTTATTTTCAATATGTCCATTTCACCACCAGGCACTATCAATTCCCCCTTATCCGCAATGTAATTATTCAACCGTTTGAAAAGTTGGTGATGCGGGGCGGGTTTAAAATTCTCATATGCGGGAACCTGTTTCGTGTTGACTTTCCCGGATTATTTATGCAGAATGGGAAGCCAGTAAGCACAGATATTCTAACCTCTCTGGAGCAATTCTTCAACTCAATCAGGCCATCGCCGCACGCCATTCTTTTAAAGGACTGGCAAGCTAATGGTGAAGGTAAATGGCTGAAAGACCATCGCTATCATATCTGGCCCGATGACTTAACCATGAAGCTGGATCTTAGTTCTGAATGGACGACTTTCCCTGACTATATATCCGCACAAAAACACAAGTATGCACAACGGGTCAGGAAGGTACAAACCAGGTGTGCTGCAGTGATCCGAAAAGAGTTGCAGCTGGATGAGATCATCTCGTACTCCCATGAACTGGAAGAATTATACAAGCAAGTAGTCAAAAAACAAGCGATTCGCCTTGTAATTGCCAACAGGAATTATTTCATTGAAATGAAAAAGGCTTACGGCAATTCATTCCGGATTATTGGATATTTTGAAAAGAACCAACTGATTGCATTCAGTTCGCATCTGATATACCCGGATTCCTGGGAACTGCACTACGTAGGAATGGATTATATTAAAAATGAATTCTACTGGCTCTATTTCAATATGATGTATGATGGTATAGCCCTTGCAATTGAAGGAGGGAAAAAAACCGTTGAGCTTGGCAGAACTGCACGGCAAGCAAAGGCGATGCTGGGAGGAAAACCCATTTATTTCACCAGTTATTTTCGTTTACGGGGATGGGTGGTAAATCAATTGGTGACTCGACTTGCTGGTAACTTTAATGAGAAGGCTGGAGAATCATGGCAACTCAGAAATCCTTTTAAGAAATAAACGGGCTTATCCGTTTAACGGATGGTTACAGCGTTAGTAGCAACTTTTAATTTTTGCAGAAAATCAATTCATCAAAATTCTGCCGCTGAAGCATTTACTAATCCCAGTATTCATTTTCAACCGGAATTCTATTGAAACTTCCTGCCATAAAGAGGATTTTATTAATCATGTTGAGCGGCTTCAGGTTACAAAGCTCATCATTCCCTCCGTCCCAAACTGCCTGCAAATGAAAAAAGCACCAGCCATAGATAGAAGATTCATTATTAAAATCAGTTTTTTTGATCACCGATCCTTCTTCATCCAGCCTGAAATATTCCGGATCCAGGTCAGGAGCACGGTTGGCCTTTTGCCAAACCTCTTCAGATAATTTAACTTTCATGTCTATCATAATAGAACGTTTTACCGGGATGAGTACCCATTTAAGAAGCGTAAATACTATAATTCGTCTGTGTCAATGATTACCACACCACATTGTATCTTATAGTCATTTTGCTGATAAATTTGCTGTGCTTGTTGCTGGTGATTGCCACCTCCAAGAAAGATATTGAGAATTAGAGTGATTTGATAGATGATTGATGACATAGTGTTAGTTTTTTTGTGGGTTACTTAATTCTGATTGCTCATCAAAGTTACCCCTCCTCCCGAAACATTAAATGTACAATCCGAGGTCATTGGTAACATCAATACTTCCGACTTTTCCATAGGGTGAAGTTACGGTTTTATGAAAGTCGCTACCAGTAATCGTTACAGCATGTCTCCTATAAAACCCAGATAACGAAACATTTACTCCCAAATGAAATTAAGGGGTAGCCAATTATATTAAAAAAAATCTAAACTATGATTGTAAGGCTTTCCTGTAGCGGCTTACAGAGGGGTGCCACTTGTCGGCCTGTTTAGATTAAATGGGAATTTTTTCCACCAAATGTAACAACATAATATTATTTCATATAGTGAAATACATGCCAGATAAGGGTTTCAGTGTCATTACCCATAAATATTCAAAAAACTTCCAAAAATGCTATAATAGTAACATTCTGTTCGCCGGAAGGTTCTTACTGTGGATAAGTAAGAAAACAAGAAGATAAATTGCCCGGAATACTTCCAGAACAATTAATTCAGGAAACTGAGCATTCGCAATGCAACTATAACATTATAGTTAATTTCAATTCTGATTTCAAAGGTACTTTAGCGGCCGCTATAAATTTCGTACAAATAATAGCTTTAGGTAACATCCCTTTTAATGATTTTTACTTCCTCATCTAAAATGAAAATGCTGCAGAAAACCAATACATTTGGGCTTTTCAGAAAATTTAGCCGATGAAAATATTTAAAGAAATGGTCACGCTGGTAACAAAGCAAAAACTCAACAACCTCGAGTTAATTGAAGACAAGCTGCCTGACAGCAAAGATAACCTGTATTTGAAATTATTTAAGGGAATAGCCGATGGAACCTTTAACACTGACGATGAAGCCGCAATAGCTTTGTACCAGACAACTTCCAGGGACAAAAAGTACCTGATGCTGAAAAGCCGCCTGAAAGATCGTCTAATCAACACACTTTTCTTCCTTAACCATAAGAAGATACAGGATTCCCCTTATCAGAAAGCGGTTTACCAGTGCAACCGAAATTACTTTTGTTCAAAAATTCTATTGACGCATGGTGCACGTACCAGTGCTATTTCTATGGCAAAAAGTACACTTTCACTTGCGCAGCAGTTCGACCTGAATGAAATTGTTTTGCTGTGTTCCCGGATGCTGCGGCATCATTATGCCATGATGGGATTGAAACGTGAGTACAATCAATTTGATCAATTGGCCGGCAGTTCGCTAAAACTCGTGAAGTCTGAGAACAGGGCTGAGCTGATGTATGAATCACTTTTATCACAGGTAGCCCGAAGCAAGGCCTATAAACCTGAATTAGCGGCCACTGCCAAAGAATATTTCAATCAAAGTAAGGAGCTCTCGAAATACCAACAGAGCTTTCACCTTCACCTGCTGCATTACCGAATCGGGTTGTTGTATTACCAGGTAATCCGCAATTACAGGCTCACCCTAAATTTATGTAACAGGCTTCAGGCTTTTCTGAAAAAGAATCATCGCTACAGGCTGGCGTCTCGTGAAGGGGAAATTGCCTTGTTGAAGATGGTTTGTTGTCTGTATCTCAACGATTATAAAAATGGCAAATTGAATGCAGAAGAATCCCTGAAGCTTTATGTGCAGGGCAGTAACAATTGGTTTGTAGCCTTAGAAAATTACTTTTTACTGGCCATGCATGTGGGTAAGTACAAGCAGGCTGCTGAAATCTTTGAATTGGCTACCAGCCACCAGCGCTTTCAATACCTGTCAGCGGAAAAGTCGGAAGAATGGAAAATATTTGAGGCTTACCTGAATTATGTGCTTCCCGGAAAGATAAAAGGAAAGGACTTCAAGATATTGAAATTCATCAATGAAGTTCCCATTTATTCAAAGGATAAGGAAGGGCTCTACCCCGCCATTCTTATTGCGCAGCTGTTGTATATGATTGACAGGGATGACGAGGACCGTATTGAAAAAAATATTGAGTCTCTCCGTATATTTTCGTCGCGATACCTTACGGGGAAAAAATCTGTTCGAACCACCATTTTTGTAAAAATGCTGCGACAACTCATCAACTGCCGCTATAAACCTGAGCGTATAAAAGCTAAATCTTCCATCCACCTGAAGAAGCTCAACGAATCAGATTACCGCCAACAGGCCGAAAATGAAACCATGGAGATCATTCCTTACGAGGATATCTGGAACATCATTTTGAACCGTTTGCAATCAAGAAGGAACGGTCTTCGGAGTGTTTAATACATCGTCACGTAATTGCAGATTAACACAGGTTAACTCTCCCTGTGCAATAAATTGTGTGATAATTGCCGCAACCCTGTTTTATGAGATTCAGGTAATGATAGCTGTTCGATGTGTTCCATTGACTTATCAAAATGCTTCGCTGTTTCCAGTTGTGTAAGCTCACTGATACCTAACTCGTTAAATATCCTTACTACTGCTGCGACCTTCACCTGCGGGTCAAATTGCTGTTGGCGATACCAGTATTGCAGTTCCGGCTTCAAAACTTCGTCCACACTGTTCATTGCTTCAATTAAAAGGAAGGTTTTTTTGTTTTGAATAATATCACCACCAGGTTGTTTACCAAACTTCGCTGCGCTTCCGAAACTATCCAGCCAATCATCTTTCAACTGAAATGAAATACCAAGATGCTTTCCGAAATTATACAGGTGTTCTGCATCTTCTGCAGATGCACCACCTATCATAGCTCCTATTTTTAGGGAGCTGGCAATAAGCGTTGCAGTTTTCAATTCAATCATGTTCAGATAACCGGCAGCATCAAGCGTCTCAGCGGTTTCAAAATTCATATCTAACTGCTGCCCTTCACATACTTTAATGGCACAGTCATTAAATATATTAATCAACCGGGCTAGCACTGACGGTTCGGACTGCACGAGGTATTTATAAGCCGTTACCAGCATTGCATCGCCCGACAATATTGCCACTGGGCTATTAAATTTTTTATGTACGGTAGGTAATCCCCTTCTCAGCGGGGCATTGTCCATGATATCATCGTGGATCAACGTAAAATTATGGAACAACTCAATTGCAAGCGCCTGTGGCATCGCAGAAGTGGCATCAGCGCCAAACATTTCAGCGGCATGTAAAAGCATCACAGGACGCATCCGTTTGCCTCCCAGTCCAAGCATGTAGCTGAATGGTTCATAAAGCTCCTTTGGTGCGCCAGAGAAATGAATAGACTTCAGCTCATCTTCAAACAATTCCCGTAATGCAGTAATGCTTCTCATTCTTTCCGTGCGCTTAATTTGGTTCTGTTTAGCAGGTAATCACAAATATTTTGACTCTCATAATTTACTCTTCCGTTTCTACCAACAAGAAATCAATCATTCTTTTTGCAAGATTGGTTTTTAAGAGTTTTACCTGCACTTTATCCCCCAACTGCAGTTTTTTTCCGATTCGCATTCCTTTTGCACAGTGCTTCTTCTGGTCGTAGACAAAAAAATCACTTTTAATAGAATCCATTCGCACAAGCCCTTCGCAATAGGACCCTTCTGTCATTACAAAAATACCCCACTCCGTAACGCCTGAAATAAACCCTTTGAAGATCTCTCCTACCCTGCTGTCCATAAATTCTACCTGTTTCAATTTTACCGACGTCCGTTCGGCTTCCGCTGCACTCCGTTCCATCTCAGAACAGTGGTTGCACCTGCTTTCCAATTGTGGTTCAGCTACTTTTTCATTTAGCAGCAACTGTTCCAGAATCCTGTGGGCCATCATATCGGGATAGCGGCGAATGGGAGATGTAAAATGCGTGTAATACTCAAAGGACAATCCATAGTGGCCGATATTCTTCGTTGTATAGATCGCTTTAGCCATTGTTCTGATGGCCAATGTTTCCAGCATGTATTGCTCCGGTTTTCCTTTTAATTTTTCCATCATCCTGTTGAAGGAATGCGCGGTATGTTTTGGAGTGCTGAAATTCAATTTGTAGCCGAACAGCTGGGCAAATTCTGAAAAGTTTTTCAACTTCTCATCGTCGGGTAAATCATGCACGCGGTACACAAATGGTATTTCCTTTCCTTTTCTTTTGCCTGCAAATTCGGCCACTTTCCTATTAGCGAGCAGCATGAAATCTTCAATCAGCAGGTGTGCATCTTTTCGTTCTTTCACAAATACCTCCACCGGTTTTGCCGCATCATCCAGTCGAAACTTTACCTCTATGGTATCAAAATTTATTGCTCCATTTTTAAAACGCTTCGCACGCAATTGCTTTGCGATGGCGTTCAGATTTTTAAGCGGCACCGAAAGATCATCTTCCTTTCCCTCCAATACTTCCTGCGCTTCTTCATAGGAATACCGGCGTTGAGAATGAATCACTGTTTTTCCGAACCATTCACTTTTCACCTCTCCTTCATCATCCATTACAAATAGTGCGGCAAAACACAACTTGTCATTTTCCGGAGTAAGAGAACAAATACCATTCGATAATCTTTCCGGTAACATCGGAACACAACGATCAACAAGATAAACTGATGTTGCACGCAGCAATGCTTCATGGTCCAGCGCAGATCCTGGTTTTACATAGTGCGTAACATCCGCAATGTGAACGCCCACCTCAAATAATCCATCTTCCAGCTTCCGGTAAGATATTGCATCATCAAAATCCTTTGCATCTTCAGGATCTATGGTAAATGTGATCACCTTTCTGAAATCCTTCCTACGTTGAATTTCCTCTTCCGGAATTGCTTCAGGATAACTTTCAGATTCATCCAATACTTCTTTTGGAAACTCTAAACGGAAACCGTGCTCAATAAGGATTGACTGCATTTCCGTTTCATTGGCTCCCACCTTACCAAGCACTTTGATTACTTCACCGTTAGGATGAGGAGTGCCTGGCTCCCATGATGTCATCTTCACCAACACCTTTTCGCCTTTTTTTGCATCGCCTAATTTTCCGGGAGCAATGATAAAATCAACGTCGGTATTTTTCTGATCAGGTACAAAAAATAATCTCCCACCGAGTTGTTCAATGGTGCCGATAAAAGTATCCCTCGCGCGTTCAACTATTTCCACAACGCGGCCTTCCGGCTTTTTCCGGTTACGCTTCATAAGTGAAACTTTCACCTTGTCACCATTAAATGCGGTATTCAGCGAATCGCGGTTTACCCATATATCCTGTTCACTGCCCGGCGATACCACGTAACCATGCCCTGCACTGGTTATTTCAATTATACCTTCCACCATATTGTCTGTGCCAGAAGTTGCATCCACAGCAGAAGCCGTTAACGCATGCCGGAACTGGCTGCCCCGCTGCTGTAAAAATCCTGACTCAATCAGTGATTGAACTGATTTATAGAGATCGTCCTTATGAAAGCGATTCGAGAATTTTTTTTTCAATTGTTTGAAGGACACAAACCGTCCCTGTTCCTGTAAAAAATAATTTACGAGCGCATGTTCGGCGCGGGCATGTTTAGAGGTGTTCTTATTTTCTGTTGTCATAGTAGTATAGTGTGCAAAGGTATTGAAAGGGCTTGGATTGAGTATTAAGTAATCGATTCAGGTGCTGAAGACGAAGTCGTATTTTATTGTCCGTTTTTTTTTGTATACTGGTACCATAAAATTCAATGTTGCAATGAAACAACTGAATACGAACTGGCTGACAGAAGGTTTGGTGGATTTTGAATACAAAAAATACATTCTGCTGGCTTACCTGCAGGAAGTAAGTTTTGATTTTGATGAAAAGAAACTTTATCCGGTGCTGTCTGATCTTGTGATGCATTACAATAATCTTATCACTATTAAGAAAAACAAAACATACGTATCAAACTTATTTCCCAAACAAATCAGCAAAATGGACCTTGAAAATTTCAGGATAGAATTTGAACGTTTGATTGCAGATGAAGACTACATGGAAGATGTAGCAGCGATCATTGATTTTTCCATTCCCCGGATGCAGCGGCATTTAGAAAATGGCAAGGAAATTTACCAGGAGGTAGAGGAAGATCTCAAGATTTTCCCGGTAGGAATTGTATCAATAAATCCTGAAGCGGGATATATGATGCTGTCAAAAAACAGGTCAACCGAAACAGGTGTGTATAGCTACCTCATCACTATTTTTGAAAATGCTACGGAGAAATTCAGAGGTATCAAAACAGAATTTATCGGTAACTATTCCCGCAGCTTTTCGAATACTTTCGAAGAAATAAAATTTCAACTGATCAAAGAATTCAAGCACCTTCCGAACCCTGCTGCATATGTTGTAGAATCAAAAAGTGAATACCCGTTGAATGAAACATTGTTACCTGTTGCAAAACGGTCGCTCGTAAGATATATTTGCAATGCAGAAGCGTAGATTCTCCCTTATCTAAAGGAAATTTATCAAGCGGATCATTTGATCTCGTTATGCTAAAATGAATAAGGTCGCCGGCTGTGAAGTCAACGACCTTCTCTATTTAGTAATCAATAAAAATTATGGGGTTTGGGAGGTAGAATCAATAGTTGTTGCAGGAACAGGTGGAAGGTTTGGAAGTGCCGTTCCGCCACCGAGGTCTACATTTTCCAATTCAGATTTAGGACCTGTTGGTGTTCCTGATTGAGTGCTCACAAAAAACAGCGTTGACAAACTCAGTGCTCCAATAGCTATAATTAAAGTCCAGGTTGCTTTCTCCAGGAAGTCAGTAGTTCTTTTAACGCCGAGGATTTGGTTAGAAATGCCCCCGAAAGAAGAACTCAGTCCACCGCCTTTGGGATTCTGAATCAAAACCACCAGCATTAACAGAATGCAGGCAATGATGATTAATACAATGATGAAGGGATACATGATTATTTTTTGCTTTTTAATTCTTTAATTCGAGCGGCAAAGAAAAGGCTTTTTTCGGGAAATTTCAAACTAAGACGGGCATACATCCGAATGGCCTTGTCAAACAGTCCCTGTGACTCGTAAATAGTGGCCAGCGTTTCCGTCACCATTTCATCATCCATTTCAATGCTTTTCTTTGCAAGATCAGCAGGTGAAAACAGCAGTTCCGGTCTTTCCGATGGTTCGTGCCGGATAGTCGAAACAATACGGTCGATGGTTTCAAGTTCCTCCTGTAAGCCGGTTCTTATTCTTACAGTATCCTCTGTTTTTTCTTCTTCAGCGTGTTGCTTTTTGACTGGTTCATGTACTTTATCAGGCTTCTTTGTGGTTTTAGGAGTTTTTTCCGGTTTAAAAAACTGCAACCAATCGAGGAAAGAATAGGATTTTCCAGGTAAAAATTCACCAGGAGAAGTAACATTTTCATTGAAGCGGAGTGAAGAATCTTCCTCCTTCAGCGATTCTGCCTCCGGCGCGTTTCCAAGTCCGTGAGAAGATTCAAGGGAACCACTTTCTTCCTCAAAGATGGATGCTGATTCGGATATTAGAACCGGATCCGTTTGATCTGATTCTTCGTTGAGTGTTAAGGGAGAAAATTCTAAGCCCCCCCCTGCCCGCCGGTTCACTATTTCCAATTCTTCCTCTCTGTCGAAAGTCTCCTGCTGCTGAAGTTGCTGTTCCATCTCTTTCAATGCCTCGAGCTCAGGATCGGCTGTAATTTCCATTGCGGCGGCATTCTCCAATTCAAGCTGCAGAAAATTTTCTGCTGCAGAAATATTTCCCAGTTCATAAACTTTCAAATCAAGATCAATGTCGCGTAAAATGAATTCCTCTTCAATCACAGAAATAGATTCCACCTCAGGATCACTTTCTTCTACAAATGCATTTTCTTCTTCCTCACTAAGCAATTCATCGAGTGGAACGTATTCCCCATCACCGGCAGTCTCGTTCACCGCTAAAAATTCTTCGTTGCGGTAATAGGCGACCTGTTCTTCTATTTCCAGCTCAAGTTCTTTTATCACTTTCAGTTCGGCCGATTCTATTCCTGCATCAATAGCTTCCCCTTCAGAAAATTCCATTGCTACCGGCGCAAACTCAGACCCAGCACCTTTCAGGTCATCCAAAAAAGGTTGTTCCAATCCGTCGAAAATATTTGGCGGAGCAACAGGTTCCTGATCACCTGTTCCTAATATTTGCTGTTTGCGATCATGAATCGACTTGAGCAACTCATCCAATTCAAGATTGCTGGAGGAAGACGCAAAAGCCGTTTCTGTTTCCACTTCCTGCTTACTTTGCGCTATCATTTTCTGAGAAGCTGACGCGTAAGTTTCATGTAAGAATTCATACAGCTTTAAACGATCAATCGAATACGCTGCAGCAAGATTTAATTTCGATTCGAATGAAGTTTCACGTTGCAATTGCGATTTTTTAGCCAACAACAAATAAGCAGTTGGAAAATATGGATAATCACGAGCCAACTGATCGAGGACAGTCTTATCAGTAGTACTCAATGCATCAGGATGCTGTAGTAGGTATTGAAGTCCGCTTACATTCATGTCACCAATTTACCACTGATTTGTTAAAAATATCATCCACCAACTGGTCATTGATGTCTTTAATCAATTGTTCCTGTACACTGGAAAGATCCTTATTGCTATCGTAATCGGCATAACGGGTAAATAGAGAATTCCAGGATTGCTTCTCGTTCTGATGGTTGATGTATTCGACACTCACTGTTATGCTTAACCTGTTTACTGCTGCAATTTCATTGGCTTGTGGTGCCACTGGTGTAACATGGTAACCGGTAATTACCGCCTGGAATTCAAGGTCACCCTGACTTTCCAATTGCTTGAGATTGGTGCTTGTAACAAATTTAAAGCGCAACGCTTCCGTCATTGAATTTGCCAGAGATGCCACTACAATCGGAGCCTGGTTCACGAATGGATGAACGGTATAGGTCTTCACGTTAGGGTCAATGGATGCTCCCGTGAAGGAATAGATGCCGCAGCCGGTGAGGCAGAGTACGTAAAAAGACGAGAGAAGATGCTTCATTGAACTATAAACGATAAACTATGAACTATTGACCATTGCCTGTTCACCATTAACCAATCATTCTGCAATTTTGTATTCTTTTATTTTTCGATAAAGGGTTCGTTCCGAAATACCAAGGTCTCTTGCTGCATCTTTACGTTTCTGCCTATGTTTTTTGAGTGCACGTTGAATCATTTCCTTTTCCTTATCCATCAGCGACAATGATTCTTCTACCTCAATGGGTGTCACATTGTGCGCATCAATAACGATTGGTTTGTCAGAATGTGTTTGCACCTCCGGGTAAAGTTCGGAAGGTGAATGAACAGCAGGGGTATGTTCGCGATGATCATTTGGCATTAGTCCGTACACCACTTTTTTCAGATCGTTAATATCGTTGCGCATGTCAAACAACACTTTATAAAGCAGTTCGCGCTCAGAAAAATCAGCAGTGTGATTTCCACCGGTTGTGAGCATCGGCAAATTGCTTTGCGGTGCGTTCGGGATAAAGACATGCAATTCATTTGCCGTCACAAATTTTTCCTTTGATAGTACGGAAACCTGTTCTGCCATATTCTTGAGTTCGCGCACATTACCTGGCCATGAATAGTTGGTGAGTAAATTTTTTGCGCCTTCATCCAACTGAATCGGAGCACGTTTGTATTTCTCTGCAAAGTCGATACAGAATTTACGGAAGAGCACTGGTATGTCTTCCTTTCTTTCGCGCAGCGGAGAAACAGTGATGGGAACCGTATTTAACCGGTAATATAAATCTTCACGGAAACGGGCCATGTGAACGCGTTCCAAAAGATTCACATTGGTTGCGGCAATCACACGTACATCGGTCTTCTGTACTTTGGAAGAACCCACCCGGAGGAACTCCTGCGATTCGAGTACACGAAGTAACCGTGCCTGTGTGCCCAAGGGTAATTCCCCGATTTCGTCAAGGAAAATTGTACCACCATTTACAGTTTCAAAATAACCTTTGCGGGCTTCGTGTGCACCGGTGAATGATCCTTTTTCATGGCCAAACAATTCGGAATCGATGGTGCCTTCAGGAATGGCCCCGCAATTGACTGCTATAAAAGGATTGTGCTTTCGGGGGCTGAGCTGATGGATGATGAGTGAAAAAACTTCCTTTCCTACTCCGCTCTCACCGGTAATTAACGTACTGAGATCAGTTGGTGCCACTAATATTGCAACGCTGAGTGCCTGGTTAAGTCCTGGTGCATTGCCAATTATCCCGAAGCGTTGTTTTATTGATTGTATGTCCACGTGGAAGTGATGTGCCGATTGGATGATGTGGTGATTAGTTGATGCGTTGTTGTGAATACATTATTTTTCCTGGTAACTTCAAACTTGTTTAACTCTATTGACTTTTGACTTTTGACCATTCACTATTGACTATTGGCCATTGACCATTCAAACCACTTCTCCAATTAAAGTAGCGGAAGTAAAATCAGTCACTTTCACAGTCACATAGTCACCAATATTTATGTCCTGTTTTGGAAAGACCATCACTTTATTCTCTGAAGTTCTGCCGAACAGTTGTTCCTTTGAGCGCTTTGAAATCCCTTCCGCAAGTACTTCGAATTTCCTGCTCACTTCTCCTTTGTGAATTTGCAACTGGTGCTGGTGCTGCAGTGCTACAATTTCCGCAAGCCGGCGGCTCTTAACTTCAATAGGAACATCATCAGTAAATTTTTTCTCAGCCGGAGTTCCCGGGCGTTCTGAATAACTGAACATATAAGCAAGATTGTATCTTACATATTCGAGCATGCTCAGTGTTTCAAGGTGATTGGTTTCCGTTTCTCCGCAAAAGCCGGTGATGATGTCGGTGGAAATTCCGCAGCCGGGAAGAATTTTGCGAATGGTGTCAATCCTTTCCATGTACCATGCACGGTCATAAGTTCTGTTCATTCGATTTAACACTTCAGAACTACCTGATTGTACAGGCAAGTGGATGTGTTTGCAAATATTATGATAAGCTGCCATTGTATACAGCACCTCATCGGTAATGTCTTTGGGATGGGAAGTTGAAAATCTTACCCTGAGTAAAGGATTTACTTTCGCAACGTTTTCCAGCAAGTGCGCAAAATTTAAAATTTCTCCTGTCGTTGGATGTGTCCAAAAATAAGAGTCCACATTCTGTCCCAGCAGAGTTACTTCGCGATAGCCATTTTGAAACAAAGAAGTTGCTTCAGCGATGATAGAATGCGGGTCACGGCTGCGTTCCCTTCCACGGGTGAAGGGCACTACACAGAAGGAGCACATATTATTACAGCCTCGCATGATGGAGATAAATGCAGTTATGCCATTGCTGTTGAGACGAACGGGATTGATGTCTGCGTAAGTTTCTTCGCGGGACAACAAAACATTCACTGCCTTTTGTCCGTCTTCTGCACGAGCAACAAGCAGTGGCAAATCGCGGTAAGCATCAGGTCCCACTACAATATCTACAATTTTTTCTTCTTCCAGGAATTTTGACTTCAATCGTTCGGCCATGCAACCCAACACGCCGATAATAGTATCAGGGTTGTTGTTTTTCGCTTTTCTGAATTCAGTAAGCCGCTGACGAACGCGCTGCTCTGCATTTTCACGAATCGAACAGGTATTGATAAGTACAAGGTCGGATTCCATAAAATTTTCAGTAGCCGTAAAACCTTCTTTTATCAATATAGAGGCGATAATCTCCGAATCACTGAAGTTCATAGCACAACCATAACTTTCGATATAAAAGCGGCGAAGTTCAGGTTTGGGAATATTAACGGTCGCAGCCAATGTGAATGCTTCACCCTGGCGGCTTTCATTGTGTTCTTGCAATGGAACTGCTAACGTATACGACATCTATGCTTTTGAAAATGCGAGGGGCAAAGATAGGTAATTTTGGCAGGCTATGGAGCGAGATTCCGGGGTAGGGTGACCACAAATCTAAATTGAGAGCATCGCGACTCCAACCCAGAAGTGAAGTTTATTTAGCGCCAGAACGCCGAGGCGCTAAGAAGGTTTTGGAGGGTCAAAAGTTTTTTTTTGGCGCCTTAGTGTCTTGGCGCTTATTTTATTTTACGGTCAAGAATCACAAATTGTCGTACACCCCCGGGGTATTCCATTGTGATTGATCAACGAAGTCAGCCAATTACCAATTGTTAATTTGATAAATTGTTAAACTGCTGTGGCAAATTCGGAACCCAGTGCATCCTCTTTATCCAATGCGTTATTCCTTCACAAATTTCCTGACTTCCACTTTTCCTTCCGTTTGAATTTTTAAAAGGTACATCCCGTTTGACAAATCATTTACCGGAATGGAAGTAGTGTGAATGCCTTCGTTCAACAGATCTATACTCAAATACCTTACTAATGATCCATTGATATCATACATTTCAAATACCGTCTGCCCTGATTTTGGAAGTGCCAGAGAAACAGTTAACTGGTGAGATGCAGGATTGGGAAAGAGCTGCAGTGAGAGGTCTGAAGCTTGAATAGTATTAGCGCCTGTAATAAGTGTGCTGTCCAGTATTAAATTTTCGTCGCCGGTTTGATATTCTGTGTAAGCGAAAAAGCCAATCATCATTTCATCTGTAGTGTGCTCTCCCGCTTCCACATCTTGTGGTGGGTTATTCGGGTTATCGGGATTGTTGGTGGTATTGTCGTAGGTAGCCTCACCCCAGATGGTAGTGCCACTAAAAACAGGAACCAACTTTT
This sequence comes from Chitinophagales bacterium, assembly GCA_039919825.1. Taxonomy (GTDB): domain Bacteria; phylum Bacteroidota; class Bacteroidia; order Chitinophagales; family UBA10324; genus JACCZZ01. The sequence continues at coordinate 17,796 of JBDSEW010000280.1, forward strand.
GATAATTATAAAAGCCCTGCCAATGGAAACTCCATTTCGGAATATCAATCAATGGAGTGATAGCGCCACTGCTATTTTCAGCCCACGATTTAAAGGAAGTGCCTACACGGTGCATGTGTGGAAACACACCGATGAGTGATAAATTGTAACCATTGAGGTCATACGCTTCATGAAAGGTGCGTACTGTGTTTGCAGGAACAAATAAAGGACCGTCCGTCATTCCGAAAAAATATTCCAGCACCGCATCTACAAATACTTCACGAATTGCGGGTGATTCTGTGAACTTCAGGTTGATTTTGGTGCTGTCGCTTTGATTCATACTTCCCGGAGCATAATGAATCTCTACCACGTAATCGTAGTTCGCCTGAATTTTAATACCCATGTTTTCCGGTAGTTTAAACAACCCTGAGCCAGGTGCCCATGCACCAATCAGTGAAGAAAATAAACTTGCCGGCATCGTGCCATTACTTTCAAAACCGGGTAATGGATCAAGGTCATCCAATGTCTGAGAAATATTTGTAGGATCAGCCCAGATCACGATATGGTGCACAATGGCATTATTGCCGGGTTGGTATTCAATCTGGTTCAAATATTTTCCTGCACTTGCGCCTGCCGGAATTACGAAACTGCGGTATTGATCAATATCTGTGTTAACAGTCCACGAGGGTAATTGCAATGTCTGATCTATAACTGGCATCTGAGAAATGGAATTAAAAACAGGCGGTGGGGGAGCATCAGCGAGGTTGCCGGAAGGCATGCCGCCGTTCACCCAATCCTGAATGATCTCAATATCCTGGTCTGATAGAAACCGTTCATCCTGAAAATGCACATAATCAGGATTTGCTTTCCAGGGTGGCATCAGCTTCTCAGCTACCTGTGCAGACATGCCATAGGAATTCGTAACCGCATCATCATAGGACATCAGTGTGAAGGGGCCGATTCCACCTTCACGGTGACAATTACTGCAGTTGTTATAAATAATTTTTGCTACCTGATCGCTCCAGTTAGGTACCTGGGCAAATATTACCGGAGATGTAAACAGGAAAATAGAAAGGGGAAGTACTTTTTTCATAGCAGACAGGCGATTATGGCGGTAGTAAAGTAATGTTCGCGAAGCTACTCATTTTCTTTGGACAGCTTTCGCTTTCTCCTCCACCTCACTCTGTCTTCAAAGGAGTAAAAAGAGTAACCTCTCTTCTCCATCACTATACAGAAGCAATGAACATTTGAAGAAGGTT
>JBDSEW010000285.1:0-7882 GCA_039919825.1 Chitinophagales bacterium
GTTTTTTGATCAGTGATATTTTTTGAAATAGCTACGATAATGTGTGCTGTTTTAGTGACGTCATATTATGGCTCAGTAAATAGACTTACCGAATAATAATCCTCTCCGAATAAATTTTTCCACGAACATGAATTTCAATTCTTTATTTCAAAGAATCCACTTCTCATGTTAAAATGAATGGTGCTTTCCCCGAATTCTTTAATACCCAAAACACCATCAGATGGTAAGAGTTTGTCAGTATCATTGGGATAAACGAAAACATTTTTCAGCTCAATAGGTTTACCGCCAACATCCAGTTTTACCAGCGGAAGCACCCATGCTTTCGTTTTTTTTACACCTCCCGCTGACCCCATCAGCATGGTTTTCTTTTTCGCATTCAGTGTATCCTGAGCCGATAAGAACGGAGTATAAATACCGGGGCCTGCTGCACCGGTGTCCAAAAAGAAAAGGCAGGAATCACCATTGGTCGCAGTGCAGGAGATCAATGGTTCTCCAAGCCAGAAAAAATTGTGTACTTCGCTGTGATGCGATTCAGGCAAGTCCATCGCAATACTGTCTGATTTATGGTCAATGGAAATATCCATCTCCTGTAACAGGTTCCAGCCAATGATCCCGTCAATTTTTAGCAATTGGATACCGAGAATTTTGAATGCAAGGTCTTCTGTATTAAGTATGATGCAGGGGTGGTTGTAAACCTTCAGAGAATTTATTTCCAGCGAATCCATTAGTCCGGGATCCAGTTCCAATGCTTTACCGGTAGCTGCTATGGCTACTGCATTGGAGGCAATATTTTGTTTAATGCCGCATTGTTTTGCTGTAGCTGCAGAAAGTACAGTCATCCCTGCACCGGTATCCAGCCAGAAATTATAAGGGTGACCATTCACTTTAACTTCCACAATAGGTGTTCCTGCGGCAAATGGTTTAAAGGGAATATGAATGGGCTGTGTCAATATAATTTTCTCTTCGGGATGAACTGCACAGAATCGTGCGATGGAAAGGGTAGTAGAATCTTCCCATGGTAGAAAAGTGTGTAATGAATAAGCACGGATAATGCCCGTCCAGTCCTTTTCTAAAAAATAAAGATTGATCAGTGCATCAAACAAACCGGTGGTGTCGTTGCCGATATCCGGAACCTTTGTTTCAAGAATTGATAAGGCATCCTTATAATTGCCTGAACGTATTTGCTGTTTTACCTGCTGCCGTATATCTTCCATGCCGGATTGTGCAAGCACTTGCCGGAACAGTAACAGAAGTACCGCAATCAATATTTTTTTCATGTATTTCTTTCATTGGGCTGATTCAGAAAGGTCATAAAGCATTGAGTAATGTAAGGAAGATGAAGAAGTTGTTTAAAAATCATTTCCAAAAATTAAAAAAAAACCAGTAAGACACAAAAACCACTAAGTAACACTACGAATTACTTCGTGCAGGGTGCACGACAAATCTTTGTTTTTGTGGTTGGCGAGACGCCGACCACGGACAGTACCTTCCATCTGTATTGCTGAAATCCGGAGCATCTCTTGACAGATCAAGATTCCAGGGATGATCGCAACATCCATGTCTAACCAAGCAACTATTTGAAATAGTGTCGCTTTTGAAATTCCAGACAATAAATCTTTTTACACGTGAATGAAGTCTCATGACAATCAGAATGCAAAAATCACAATTTAAGTCATTTGACTTGCAGAAAAGAAACGCTTCATTTGGTACAATTGGATGGAACTCTTTAGTTTTTTTATCATGATTAATACTACAACTCAATAGAATTATCGTCGTAATGATTGAAAAAATATTTAGTATGGTCATAGTCCTGATTTTAAATAACCCGGGCGTGTAAGCAGTTTGTTTTTTTTATTTCACCGCCTATTACAACCATCGATTTTGATAAACGGACAGAGCCCAAAAAAGTATACATTAAATTTTATTTTCAGCTGGTTTTTTAATCTTTTTTTGTCTATTCAGAAAAGGCATGGTCTGTTTTGGGATATAATTATTCCCTAAATTGCATCAAAACAAAGATCATGATCAAAGGTGTTCATACCATGTTTTACAGTTCCGATGCCGAAGGACTACGAAATTTCCTGCGCGACAAACTGAACCTGCCTTCAACAGATATTGGTGACGGATGGCTGATCTTTAACATTCCTGAAGCTGACATGGGCTGTCATCCTGCCGATCCATCGGGTGAACAGGGTGCTCCATCGGGCACACACGATATTTCCTTTTACTGCGATGATATTGAACAAACCGTGACGGAACTGAAAAGCAAAGGCGTCACTTTCCAGGGCGAGGTTGAAGATCATGGTTATGGGTTTGTAACGTACATGAATGTGCCCGGAAATTTTTCCATCATGCTTTATCAGCCAAAGTATTAATCGTATTAAAAAACAGTTACAACACTGACAGTTCCCAGTACGTCTAAAATATATAAGGAGTAACTATTTATCGTTTTGTTTTACAGTCAGCTTTTAATCCGGCAGTTTTTCAAAATGAAATTCATCCTATTCATATTCCTGCTCTCTCTTGCATTTACTCATAAGATGGCAGGCCAGGCAATACCCACTGCTGAAGATTACCTGGCAAAGGCAGAGAGTTTTAAGAATGCAGATGCCATCGACAGTACCATTTATTATTATGGGAAAACTGCCGCATTATATAAGCAGCAACAGGAATCGGATCTGTATGTGAATACACTGAATGAATGGGGCAAATGGCTGACCCGTAAAGACGAACTTGAACAAGCTGCTGCAGTTTTGGAAGAAGCTATGCTGTACAGTAAGCAGCATGCAGGGGTGAAGCCGCTAACCAATGCCACTTCATTTCTTTTAATGGGAGTGGTGGAAAATGTGAAAGGGAATTATACGAAATCCATCGCCCTTCATCAGCAGGCACTTGATATAAGATTTAAGGAGTTGGGAAAAAATAACAGCGATGTAGCCAGCAGTTACGGCAACATGGGCAATGTGTTTTTTAACAGTGGTGATTTTGACAAGGCAACTACCTATCATACAACAGCATTGGAGATCCGCCAGGAGCTTTATGGAGCAGGCGCTCCGGAATTAGCACAGAGCTATAACAACCTTGGCAATGCCTACCGTGAAAAGAAACAGTATAATACTGCACTTGAAAACTTTCAGAAAGCAGCACACATCAGGGAACAACCACCGGTAAATAACAAAGACCTCTCAAAATATTACAAGAGCATCAGTGAAGTCTATTTTTTGATGGGAGACCAGGAAAAAGGTGAACATTTCAAAAACAAGGCTGCCACCTTATTGGAATAACGAAAGCACCGACAATTTAACCACCTAAACTCTTCAAACTCTTCAAACTCTTCAAACCTTTCAAACCCTTCAAACCCTTCAAACCCTTCAAACCCTTTCCTTTATCAGGATTGTGCCGCAGGCAAAGCAGGAATATAAATATCCATGGTAACCCCTTTGTTTAATTCGCCTGTGGCGACGATGGTTCCGTTGTGATTTTCTACAATTTTTTTCACAATGGCAAGACCGATGCCTGTGCCTTTGTATTCATTCTTACCGTGCAGCCGCTGAAAAACTTCGAAGATGCGTTCCTTATACTTCGGATCGAAGCCGATGCCATTATCAGAAAAGGAAATATGGCAAAACATTTTTCCTGGCGGAAGTGAAGCAGCTTTTGAGTCAGCATCGCTTAGTATTTCACTCTTGATTTTAATGTGAGGTGGAATTTCCGCCTTTGAGAATTTGAGGGAATTGCCAATGAGATTGTGGACCAGCTGCCGGAACTGAAAAGGTATGATATTGGCTTCACACATTGCCGATACCTCAACAACTGCATTTTTTTCGGCAAGCACTTCCCTGAATTCATTTTTTACTTCGTTTACTATTTCCTGGATGTTGACGGTTATGAATACCTGTTCAGCGGTGTTGGTGCGTGAATAGGCAAGCAGGTCTTCGATCAGTGTCTGCATTCTCTTTGCGGCTTCCTGCATCCTGTGGAAATAGTCTTTGCCATTGTCAGAGAGGTTTTGATTTTCTTTCTCCAGTATGCGGCTGGCGAAGGTTTGTATTTTTCGAAGTGGCTCCTGCAGGTCATGACTCGATACATAGGCAAAACTTTTCAGTTCTGCATTGATGCTTACCAGCTCCTTGTTTTTTTGCTCCAGTTCTTTAGTACGCTCCAGCACCTGCTTTTCCAACTCTGAAGTAAACATCTTCTGATCTTGGATGTCGGTGCTGGTGCCCACCCACATTTGAATGTTACCTGAATGGTCTTTTTGCGGCATGGCACGGCTTAGTTGCCAGCGATAAGTTCCGTCATTGCGGCGAAAGCGATGTTCAAACAGGAAATCCTGGCCTGTGTTAATTGCTTCAGTCCAGGTCCTGATATTTTCCTCCCTGTCATCAGGGTGTACGATCTGCAGCCATCCGCCGGTGTTGATCTGCTCAGGAGTTAAACCTGAATAATCGAAAACTGACTTGTTGAAATAATTTAAGTTGCCTTGGGTGTCTGCGGTCCAGATATGTTGTGGCATTGAATCAGCAAGCAAACGGAATTTTTGTTCACGCTCCAGCAATCGCTGCTGGTAATATTTATCTTCTGTAATATCTGCCACGGTACCAATCATCAGGGAAGGTTCATTCTTTTCGTCATAAAAAACCTTGCCTTTGCTTTCTATCCAGTGTATAGATTGATCATTCCATATGATCCTGCATTCATAGTGTAGAACAGCTGTTAGAAGAGCTTCCTTAAATGCAACTTCCCTTATCTGGTGATCATCAGGATGGAGGTGTTTTAGAATTTGTTCGTGCGTTAAGTTGGTTTTCTCCTTGTATCCTAAAATTTCCAGGTATTTGTAAGAGTACTTGACTTCCCAGGTTTTCATATTCAGTTCCCAGGTGCCCAATTCGCTGGCAGTAATCACAATATTCAGCCGCTCTTCATCTTCCTTCAATTTTTTCTGGTAGATGATCCGTTCGTGAATATCCATGCAGGCACCGATATAACCTTCAAATATTCCGTCTGCGCTAAAGCGGGGCACACCATGTTCAGAGATCCAGCGATATTCGCCATCATATCTTTTCAGGCGATATTCCAGATAAACTTCTTCCTTTTTAACAAATGAAGTATCGTAGGCCCCAATGCATTTCTGAAGATCTTCAGGATGCACAACATCTCTCCACCCTTTCCCATATTCCATTTCTATGTTCCGGCCAGTAAAATTCAACCATGCCTTGTTAAAAAAATTGCAAAGCATATCCGTACCTGACATCCAGATAAGTACGGGAGCGCCATCTGCCACTTTTCGGAACCGCTTTTCACTTTCCGCTATTGTTTCGCGGGCCGCTACTTTCTCTGTTACATCATTAACAGTAACAATGATCCCGGAAATGGTTCCGTCTGTTTCATACAATGGAGAGTAGTCAAAATCCAGGTAGAATTTACGGAGACCATCATCACCCTTCACAAAGGCAATGGCTTCTGTTTCCCTGTGAGATTTACCGGTGGTGTAAACTTCCTTCAAAAGCTGCGGGTATTTTTGGTCCATCAATTCAGGAAAAACTTCCAGCATTTTTTTTCCAAGTATTTCATCTTCTTTCTTTCGCCAGATCGTTTCAAACATCACAGAATTTGCCATTTCAATAATGTAATCTTCTCCCCGGAAGATCGTCATTGGAATTGGTGATTGCATCACCATTTTCCTGAACTGCTTTTCACTTTCTGAAAGCGAATGACGGGCTTTTACCGACTCCGTGACTTCTGTGGCGACTACTATGATTCCGGTAATAGTTCCATTCTCTTCCTTCAATGGCTGATACACCATGTTGAAATAAGATAGCTCCTGCTTTCCATAGCGATTGAGTGTAACCGAAAATTCCGTCGCTTTAAAAGGTATTCCATTTGTTAAAACATTAGTAAGCAAAGCTTCCACCGTGTCTTTCACTTCAGGCAATGAGTCGAACAATGGCCTGCCTATAAAATCCTTTTCTTTTTTGTCAACTATCTCGAGGTAGGTTTCATTGGCCATTTCCACAATAAACTGCGGGCCTCGGAAAATGGTAATTCCAAGCGGGGCCTGCATCACCGTGTCACGGAATCTTTTCTCACTGTCTTCCATTTTTCGAATCGCAGTGTGCTGTTGGGTAATATCCTGCAAGGTGCCGCTGAACCGAACAGCAATATTGCTTTCATTAAAAAGAGCCTTACCCTTTGCAACCACCCTTCGCTCGATATTTTTTAAAGGGTTCGAAATGGTGAACTCTATTTCATAATTGCCATCTGAACCCGGTTGCAGGGCCTGCTCCATGGCACGCCTCACTATTTGCCGGTCTCTTTTCACAATCCTGATTAACGCAAGTGGAAGCGCTATTTCTTTATCACCCGGTAGCCCAAACCAATCTTTCAAACGATCGTTACCCATGAAACTACTGGTGGCAGGATCCAGGTCCCAGGTACCCAGTTCTGCAGCGTTGATTGTGAAGCTCAGCTGATCTTCTCTTTCCTTAATTTCCCTGAGTATCCGAACCTTTTCAGTGGTTTCATTGCAAATAACCAATACGCCGGAAATCTTGCCGGATTCATCATTCACAGGGCTATAGCTGAACGTCCAGTAGACATCTTCAATTTTTCCATTCCGGAAAATAGGTATCAGCTGATCTTCATGCCAGGTAGCTTCACCAATAGTCAACACCTGGTCAATCAATGGTTTTATGATGTGCCATATTTCAGGCCATGCCTTCTCTGCGGGTTCCCCTAAAATTCCGGGATGTTTACCGTTACTTCCCAAACTTGGGCGATAGGCATCATTATAAAAACAGGTCAGCTCAGGTCCCCACCACAGGAACATGGGAAATTTGGAATTAAGAAGTATGCTAAGCGTGGTTCGTAAACTCTGTGGCCAGCCTTCCACCGTGCCAATTGCATGTTCTCTCCAATTTTTTGACCGCATGAGTGCTCCCATTTCGCCTCCTCCGGAAAGAAATTGTGCGGACGTTCCGGACATACTCGTAATCATTGGGTAGAATTTTTTAAGGTTGAATTATAAAATGTTGTTTTTCGGGTTGTGAATGCACTGCCTGGAAAGAAAGGGTGAGGGATTTAAGAATAACCTTCTTAAGCTGGTAAAATTCAGCAGGTTTGCGAAAATAATACTGCGCGCCTTTATCGTAAAGCTGGCTAACCATATCGGGATCATAGGAGGTAGAATAAATTATCACGGGAATATCTTTCAATTCATCATTGCCCTTTATTTCAGTGAGGCATTCCAATCCATTTTTGCGGGGCATATTGAGGTCGAGATAAAGAACATTCGGAAGTTCGCTGGTTTTACGGCTAAGCAGGTTCAGCAGTTGCTCTCCGTCGTTCACGGTAGTAAGTTCTACTGTAAAAGGCAATTCTTCAATTGCTTCTTCAAAGAACATGCAATCGTCTTTGTCGTCATCAGCAAGAAGCAGGTGTATGGGTGCTGCTGTCATCCGGTAAAATTAGGGATTCGGTTTAATAGATGGAACAGATAACTTCCTTTATTGTTGCGGTGCGAAAAGCGCAATTCGGCAGCCGAATATAAAGAAAAATAATGAAGTGAGGGATTAGGAAAGTAGTGGCAATACCAGGAGATCCTTGTGTTCGGGTTAAACCGCTTATTAAATCCTCATTGCTCCAAAATATATCATCAGATGCTTATTCTTTGTGAATCTTATGTAGGGATTTGAGCCCCCATTCGCTTACAGTTTCGAAGGTGATTATGGAATAACTCGTGGTGGTGGCTCAAACAGTATGTTCCATCCAATCCTTCACAAATTTTTTGATGATAGGTTCTGTTCCTGATTTCAATACCAGCAAATACAATGCTGAAGGAAAAGCGGAAACATCCCGCTTAATTTCAGATGCATTGAAGGGC
>JBDSEW010000042.1:0-7700 GCA_039919825.1 Chitinophagales bacterium
GTGAGTGCCTGGTCACCATATTGTTTTTTCAGGTTCATCGCACCCTTCACATCTACATCAAACAAAACTGCTTTACCTGTTTTCCAGATAGCTTCAATTTCATCTTTAAGTGTTCCATAAAAAGTACCCGCATACACTTCTTCCCACTCAACAAAGGATTGGTTGTCGATACGTACTTTGAATTGCTCTTCTGTTAGAAAATAGTAGTCCTTTCCATGCACTTCATCCGGACGGCGTGCCCTAGTAGTTGCTGACACAGAAAACTCCAGGGTGGGATATGCCTCCAGTAAATGTTTGGAAATGGTGGTTTTTCCTGCACCCGATGGTGCTGTGATTACGATCAGTTTTCCGCTCATATTTTGAATGGTGCCGAAGGTAGAGAAATTATGTCGGCAGTGGACTTTCGGAATTATTCCGGTAGAATCTCAGTTTCATTTTGAAACGGGATTTTTTTATCCAGTGATTAGAATCACTGGCAATTGATAGCTTCTGCATTATCTATTTCACCCGATTTTAATCGGGTGCACCTTTCTTAAACTGAGACGCTGCCAATATTCCACCCATCACTTCCTCACCGGCTTATCCCTGAAAGTCGATACCACAATGGAGATCAGCAAAATTGAACCTATTACCGCCAGCGACCAATGGGTTGCAATGTTGATGTGGAAGATCTCCAGCAACATTTTCATACCGATAAAGATCAAGACGATGGAGATTCCTTCCTGCAGGTAATCGAATTTATTAGCCATGCCTTTTAAAAGGAAGAACATGGCACGCAACCCCATCACTGCGAAAATGTTGGAAGTGATAATAACCAAACGATCCTGTGAAATCGCAAACACGGCAGGAATAGAATCGAGTGCAAACACGAGGTCGGTAGAAGCAATGACCATGATCACCAGGAAAAGTATGGTATAATATTTTTTCCCGTTTATGCGGGTCGTAAAATCACCTTCTCCTTCATTGTCGATCAACGGTAAATAACGCCGCAAAAGTTTATACATGATGTTTTTCTCAGGATTAAATTCGTTTTCACCCTGTGAACGCAACATCGAAATTCCGGTGTAAACCAGGACAGCCCCAAAGATGTAAAGCACCCAGTGAAATTGTTCCACAATCAGGATTCCAAGAAAAATGAAGATGACCCGAAAAATTACTGCGCCAATAATTCCATAGAACAGCACCTTATGATAGTATTTGTCAGAAATCTTAAAATAGGAGAGGATGAGAATGAAAACAAACAGGTTATCTGCGGAAAGAGAATACTCCATCAGGTAAGCAGAAACATATTGTAAACCCTTTTCAGCACCATGAAAATGATAGACGAGGTATCCGTAAGCAAGGGCTGTGCTTACCCATCCTGTAGTTTGAATCAAGGCACTCTTAACGGACATCGGTTTATCGGATCGCTGTAAAAAACCAATGTCGAGTACGAGAAAAAGAAGTACAACAATACCAAAAATTACATACAGCACATCCGTGTCGCCAAATTGTTGGATCAATGCATTCATTACTTATTACCCGTGGATTTTGTGCTGAAATAACTGAAATTTTTGAACAATCTTCCAAAATGAAATTGCTGCAGGATCACAAAATCACTTTTATTATTCATGGTGGCAAAGTACCGGTCTACATCGTATTTCAACTCATTGCCTTTGGCATCAAATTGTTCGCTGGTGGAATTGCGCAGCATATGGTAACACGTTATGCTTTGTGATTTTTGTTGCCGGTCCGTAAGGGTAATAGTGCAGAAAGGTTTTGTTTGGAGGATTGAATCTTTTTTGGGAAGGTCATTCACAAAAGTTTCAGCATAGATAGATGAAAACAGCCCCAGGTAATTTTGAAGGCGTTCTTTGCTCAATTGTCCGGTGCCAACGGTCACATTTTTGTTATTAGTGACCAGGAACGAATCCACACCAATCACTGCAATGCTGAATGAGCTATCTGGCTTCTCTGAATAATCCACCGTAATCCTGCTGATCTCATTGCTCCGCAACCTGAAAATGGCAGTGCTGCGGATCACTTCTTCATCGGCCACATAGCGCGTGTCAAGCACTCCTTCGAAAGCAGGAACGGTAACAACATACGGTTTGGCTGATCCATCCATCAGGAAATAAGTGCCTTCTGAATTTAAGGTGCCTCCGCCGACAAAATAAGATTTAACAGCCTTCCCTTCTTTATCATATAACTCTACTTTTTTATTACTGCTGGCCAGGCTGGTTATCACTGTTTTTTCCGCCGCTTCAGGAACCGGATAACTTACGTTCAAACGTTTTATGGTGGAAAGCAATGTTTTCATGTAATCATTGCGCACTTCATATTTATTATTCACCATCCAGGTATTATTTCCGCGCTGCAGTATCACTTTTTTCCCCTCCATGTCGGCAATAAATATTTTGAAAATAGCAGCAGTATCTTCTACTGCAAAGGATTTATCCTTTTCATTCAGTGTGGAAGAAGGTTTTTTGATCACATAAAAATAGGCGGCTGCTCCAAGTGCACCCAACAGTAGAAGATAGAGAAGGTTACGATTCATAGGTGTTTAATGATTTAATGGGGCATGCCGGCAAACTGAAATTTTATTTTCAGCATGAGGAACCAGGTGTTTAATCATGTGCAAATTTACGGTTGCGGATAAAAGTAAAGATTAACCCGAACGAGATCAGTAACCCAATCGGAATTAATGTATTGATGAGTTGCCATTTTAATTTTTCAGCTTTCACTTTTTCACTATTGAGCAGCCGTAATTTGACGGTTTTAGAACGCATTTCAAGGTGTTTCGCGAAACCGGTCAGATAATCTATGCTGTTGAGTAGAAAATCTTTGTTGCCGAAATAGTCACCTGTAAAGCGGTAATAGCCAAGAGAAAGCGGTTGTCCCTGTGCATTCACTTCATTTTTTGCAATGTCTCCATCTGCAACAACAATCATTTTCGTTTCAATGCTTCTTTCTTTGAAAGGCATTTTCAGCGAATCGTTAAGTGTTTGCAACATCTCAGGCGGAATACGATTGGTAAATACTGATGGAAATGTTCCTTCCAGCAATACGGCTGCAGTCAGTTTCTTCTTATCATACAGCATCTCGTTGGGCCTTGTCTTCAGCTCTTTAAAATCCACAATCCAGGGTGTGAATACAAAACGGCTGTGATCACTGGAAGAAAGCAAAATGGTTTTTCTAACCCCCTTAACTGAGAGTGTATCAATTGAACTTGAAAACTGAGACGCCACTGCAGTAATGTTTTGAACAATGGGATGAGTGCTTCCCGGAGTAAAGACCGGAAAATAATAGCAGGGAAATAAATTGAATTTGGGATTTGCACCTTCATAACTTACCAGCAACGGTACAGGATTGCATTGAAGATCGAGTACCAAACCTGGATTAACACGGACACCATACCGGAACAACTGATCCTCGAGATTGATCGGATAATCTGTAGTCAGAAAAGACCGCCTTGCGACGATAGTATCCAGCTCAGCATTGAGTGCCTCTACCATCCAAAGTATTTTTCCACCATTCATCAGGTACTGGTCAATCCTGAATTTGCTTTGTTCGGTAAATGCTTTAGTGGGTTTGGCAACTACAATGGCTTTAAAATCTTTTCTTATTTCGGTCACGCTGTCAATCTGAATGATCTGCAAATCATAAAAGGAAGATAACGTAGTGGTAAGATCTGCGGTCGAAATATTATCCATTTCACCCTGTCCTCTTATAAAACCAATTTTTGGTTTACGGATCAGCGACATGGATTCAATGGCCTGTGAAAATTTATCTTCCAGGTGTGCGATTGAATTATTGAGCGCCTCCTGTGCAGCAGTGCCCGGCGTATTTTCAAGCAGGTTTACGGCAACCTGGTGACCTTTGTAATTGACCAGTGCGCCGGGAACAATTATCTTTTCTGAATATTCATCACCTGCACTGTTTTTTACATTGGTAGGTTCCAAACCTTTTAATGCCAGTTCCTTCAATATCTCCTGGATCTCTTTCTCATTTTTTCCTTTGGTTGGATCTTCAAACTCATACTGGATTTTATCACCACCCAACACTTTGAATTCATTCAGCAATTCTTCAGTGCCTTTCCCTAACCGTTTAAATCCTGCAGGAAAATCACCTTCCAGGTAAACCTTTACAAATACTACATCATCAAGCTTGCGCAATAATTGGCGTGTGGAATCAGTAAGCGTGAACCTTTTGTCTGCTGTAAGATCAATCCGCGTGAATACAATCGTGGACAATATATTCAACAACAACACAATGCCAATCACAATGGAAATTTGCGTGAGGGCCTGTCTTTTGTATGTTCTCTTACTGTTCATAAATTCTCAATAATTAATCATCAACCCAAACTCTTCAAACTCTTCAAACTCTTCAAACTCTTCAAACTCCTCCTCTCTCTACCACTTTCTGCTCTCCAACGCAGTCTTCGTGCACAAAACAAAAATTACCACCAGCGAAAAAAAATACAACACATCTCTCGAGTCAATCACACCACGACTAATAGAATCATAATGATATTGGATACCGATGGATTGAATGAACGTATCCGCTTTTCCTCCAAACAAGCCAAGCCCGCTTAGCGCATCAAAAGATAAAAATGCAATGAAGCATAAAAAGGCAGCAAGAATAAATGCGACAATCTGGCTATCAGTGATAGATGAAGCAAAAAGGCCGATGGATACGAAAGATGCACTGAGCAAAATCAGTCCGATATAAGAACCCCAGGTAGCACCAGAATCTAAATTTCCTGCCGGCGATCCCAACTGATAGATGGTATAATAATAAATGAGTGTTGGAAGCAAAGCGAAAACCACAAGACAAACAGCAGCAAAAAATTTCCCCATCACAATTTGCAATTCGCTTACAGGCCTTGTTGCCAACAATTCAAGGGTGCCTGCTCTTCTTTCTTCTGAAAACATGCGCATGGTAACTGCTGGTATCAGTAGCATGAATACCAAAGGTGCATTATCAAACAGGATGTCGAGGTTCGCATATCCGTTGTCCAATGTATTATTCGGAAATACCCACATGATGAGTGCCATCAATGCAAGGAACACCGCGATGGCGATATAGCCAATGAGGGAAGAAAAAAATGTGGTGAGCTCTTTTCGAAAAATGGCAATCATTCCAATTGTCCGCCCAAGCTTTAGCGAAGTCGGATGAATCTCAACCGCTTAACTATCACCAAGGCAATTTTTTATTTAAGATTTAAATCAGATCAGTTTTAATCTTATCCGTAGTAAGCATCTCGCCCACCGAGTCTTTACGGTAGGTGAGTAAGCTCTTTAAACACCTCTTCCAATGATTGTTGTTCTTCATTCAAAGAAGTAATGGTTAATTGATTAGCAACAGCAAACTGGAAAATTGTCTCCTGCAAACCTTTTGCCCCCGTAATTTTCCATTTGTTTTCGCCGGCAGTTTCAACATTCTTAACACCTCTTATCTCTTTCAATTTATTTTTACTGGTTTGCTGTTTGAATGAAACCTGGATCATAATTTCATCCGTTGACCGTTGTTGCAACCGTTCAATGGAATCATCGGCAACAATTTTTCCTTTATTAATTATCACCACCCTGCTGCAGATTGCCTGTACTTCCTGCATGATGTGGGTAGAGAGAATAACCGTTTTTTCTTTTCCAAGATCACGGATCATTTGCCGCACTTCAGTCAATTGATTGGGATCTAAACCGGATGTCGGTTCATCCAGGATCAATACTTCCGGATCATGAAGCAATGCCTGTGCTATACCTACCCGCTGCCGATATCCTTTTGAAAGTGCACTGATTTTTTTTAGTTGTTCCGGTTCGAGCCCTGTAACCTGAATCATTTCACGAACGCGCGCTGCTTTATTCTTCACCTTGTTGAGTGCTGCAACGAAAAGCAGAAATTCTTTCACATACAGATCAGTATAAAGCGGATTGTTTTCTGCCAGGTAACCAATGTGTCTCCGCGCTTCCATCGATTGCTTTTCTACATCAAATCCACAAACGGTGGCTGTGCCTTCACTTTGAGGAAGATACCCAGTGAGAATCTTCATGGTAGTGGATTTGCCTGCACCATTGGGACCCAGAAAGCCAAGCACTTCGCCAGGCTTCACCTCGAAAGAGATGGCATCCACAGCCCGCTGCGCTCCATAAATTTTTGTAAGTCCTGAAACAATGATTGACAAACGCGGGAATTGAAAGATTAATTAGGAATGACTAACGGGTTGCGAAAATATAAAATTGCTTTTTAGGCGATGTCATATCAAAAATCGGAGGGTGTGCTTCAAAACCAGGTTTCCCGTAAAGTTCGCAGGACACTCAATATAAAGTTTCGGACCGAAATCAAAAGTATCTATACTACGTTGATCCACTTGACTTCATCTTTAATTTTCATGCTGCCAATGGGTTCGACATGATGCCCGAGTTTAAGTTTTTTGAGCAGCAGTTGAAAAGCATCAATAGCAGTGGGGTCAACAGCAACCAGCAATCCACCGCTTGTTTGCGGATCACAAAGTGTTACCAGCCGTTCACCGGTAACACCGCTAGCTTTTGGTTCATAGCTTTTCCAGTTTCTGAAAGTATTATCAGGTGCTACGAACTTTTTTGCCAGCGGCTCAACACCCTCTATCAACCGGATAGCAGAATAGGTAAGGTCGGCCGCAAGATGGCTTCCTTCACACATCTCAAGCAGGTGCCCAAGTACTCCAAAACCTGTAACGTCTGTCATTGCATGAATGTATTCAAGGGTTCCAAATAGCTCCCCTGCTTTATTGAGTTTGCACATCAGTTCCACTGCAGGTGCAACAGCATCTTCAGTTATCAGCTTTCTTTTCAATGCAGTGGAAAGTATGCCAGTGCCTATAGATTTGGTGAGAAATAAGAGATCATTTTCCTTTGCTGTGTTGTTATGTTTGATATGTTTTTTCTTCACTAAACCATTTACGCTGAGACCAAAAATGGGTTCAGGGCTATCGATAGTGTGGCCTCCTGCCAGTGGAATTCCTGCAAGTCCACAAACTGATTTCCCTCCCTCCAGAATTTTTTGCGCCAAAGCAATTGGAAGTTTTTCAACCGGCCACCCAAGAATGGCAATAGCCATAACAGGCGAGCCACCCATGGCATACACATCACTGATGGAATTGGTAGCAGCAATTCTTCCAAAATCAAATGGGTCATCTACAATCGGCATAAAGAAATCTGCCGTGCTGATAAGACAATCACCATTGGCCAACTGATATACTGCTGCATCGTCACCTGAATCGTTGCCCACGAGCAAATTTGGAAAGGTGTTGCCGGATCGTGAACCTTTTAATATCTCTTCCAATACCGATGGTGCTATCTTGCAACCACATCCGGCTCCATGACTGAATTGTGTTAGCCTGATTTTTTCTTCTTCCATCTGTTGTAAATATAAAAGGAAACTGTTTCGCAAAATGTAAACTGTCGGGTTGATTAAACAGTATCAATTTTTATTAATCCATTATTGATTGCCTTTAAAATCAAGCGTGTGTTTTCTGTGGCATCAACGGTGTTGCTTTCAATCTTATGAATCAAACCAGCATTTCTTTGTTGCGTGGCGCGCAGGTAGTTTTTATCGTAGTAATGCAGCAGGATGGTAAATGCACTTTTCAGATCATCCTGTTCAAGATGCCTGATAACATTTGATGTTTCAAGGCCGCCGAGTCGTTTGCGAATGCGCAGTGTTGATGCTTTCAGTTCTTC
>JBDSEW010000054.1:0-5119 GCA_039919825.1 Chitinophagales bacterium
GTTGGGCGGGGTGACGGATGTTAGTCCGGATTTGTAATCCGGACTTTCTGAGCAAGGGATTTCTAATCCCTTTTAAAAATTCGTTTTTCTCATCTCAAATAATATAGTATGGGGTTCAAATAGCATTTTTTAGCATGCTGAAAAAAGTAAACAAATATGCCGTCAGCGATGGAAATACCCTGACGTTTTTGATAGACGATGTTGCTATAATGTGATTTGCTAAAAAATAAACGTCAGGCATGAAAAGTTTTTTGCTTATCATTTTACAGGGGTTGGTACTGCTGAGTTGTCATCAGCCCCGAAAGGTTGAGCAGAAAGTTACTATTGCACCTAAAGACAGTGCCGAAATGGAAACAACAAGTTCAGATATATTCAGTGAGAAGTTTAAGCAGGGAATTGATTTTACAGCATCGGGTAATGAGCCGTTCTGGTCCTTGGAAATTGATTTCAGTAAATCTATGCATTTCAAAACACTGAACGGATTTGAAATAACCACTCCCATTCCGGAAGGCGTGAAAGCGATGGATTCAAATGTTACATTTTATTCAGCTAAAACAGAACAGGGTGCATTGACTGTGCAGCTTGCAAAGCAGGAATGTATCAATGATATGTCCGGCAAAAAATTGGATTACAGCGTTACGGTTGATGCAAAAAATAATACTGATAAAGATTACACAACCTATAAAGGCTGTGGACAATATCTTTCCGATTACCGCCTGCATGATATCTGGGTGCTGGAAAGCATAAATGATAAGAAACTAAAACAGGAAGATTTTATGAAAGGTCTTCCACAACTGGAGCTGAACCTGACGGAAAAGAAAGTGTTTGGGCACACCGGTTGTAACAACCTAAATGGCTCTCTTGAAGTATTGGGTAAAAAAATCCAATTTGGTAACCTTGCCACTACACGAATGGCCTGCAAGAATATGGAATTTGAAAATCGTTATCTGAACCTCCTTTCGGGCCAAACAGTAACTTATAGAATTGAGCCGGGAAAACTATATTTACAGGTTAGCCCTGATTCTGTATTCATTTACCACAAAACAGATTAGCTACTAAATCAGCATTAAATTATGAAACAAATTCTTACATTATCGTTTATTGTTATGTTTTTAAATTCATGTAACAATAATTCAACGGAAACAACTACTATCCCGGTTGCTGAAGAAGAAAAAAAGAACGAACCGGTTAATGGTTGCTATGTGTACACTTCAGGTAAAGACAACATTAATCTTCATATTCAAATATCCGGCAACCTTGTCAGTGGTAATTTAGCGTACAATTTTTTTGAAAAAGACAAAAACACGGGAACCATACAAGGCGAATTAAAAGGTGATACAGTTTTTGCCGATTATAAATTTATGTCAGAAGGAAAAGAATCCACCAGAGAGGTAGCTTTTCTTAAAAAAGGGGATTATTTTTCAGAGGGGCATGGGAAAGTGAATGCAACAACCGGCCAACCTGACTTTACGGATAAAGCATCCATAAAGTTTGAAGGTAATGTTATTCTTAAAAAAACAGATTGTAATACAGACGGGCATGGATGCATAACTTTATTCGGTACTGTATGGTCTGATCTTAAAAACAACTGTGTTGAGCTTTCTACAACTGCTACCCGGCTCAATCCCATTGAAATGAAAGACAAGGGCAAAAGCCCTGCGTTTATTATTTTTTCTGACGATCAATCACAAGCCGAACTTTATTTGCCTGAAAATAATAACGCTGTAATACTTGAACGTAAAGGCAAAGAAGGAAGCCGGTACTGGCAATACCAGGACCTGAAATTGATTCAATGGAAAGGGTATGTTTTGAAAAAGGGCAATTTGGCCATTTATGGAGGAATGTAAACGCAACAACTGACGCCAAAAATTCCCCAACTGGCGCCAGTCTTAGAAGAGCTTTGAGGCAAAGTAGACTGGTGCAGGATTCAATGCTATTCTTCATTTATTGTGAAAGTATAACTGCCTCGAACTGTTAATTGAATTGCTTGGTGGCAATATTAGCAGGCACAAGTCTGGCTTGCTCCTCAAGCTTTGCGAAGACTTGCCCTAGTGAGGGAATTCATATAACTTTGAGAAAAATTCCTCCCATGATTGCTACTTACCGGCTGAATGCAAATGAACTTTCTGAACAACTGCTTGAGACGATTCGTAAATCATTTCCTAACAAAGAAATTGAAATCATTGTGCTTGAGCAGGATGCAGATGAATATCTCCGTAGCAGCCCCCCAATGAGCAGCGTATTAATGAATCTATTCAACGCATCGAAAAAGGAGAAGACCTGGTAACAGTTGATCCTGCAAAACTTTAGGCAATGCGCGTCGTCCAATTCGACAAAGCTGCTTTTGAAGATTATCAAACCTGGATAAAAGAAAATCCTAAACTCGCTTTGCGGATAGGAGAACTGATAAAAGATATCTTGCGGGATCCTTTTCAAGGCTTAGGCAAACCAGAGGCGCTTAAATATAACTGGAAGGGATATTGGTCCAGAAGAATCACCGATGAGCACCGCCGGGAGTGATGCAGAAAATTTCTACCTGACATATTTACCTCGTAATCCTAAAAAAGTAAATGGAGCAAAATATTTTACGTTAGTCAGAACCTTAAATGACACATCAATTTACGTTAAAGAAATAATCCAGTGTCCACACGTAAGAAAGCTGCGAAAGAGTATCCACTCGTGAGACACATCTGCAAAGAGATTGTGGTTTATTTGATTTTTTGCACTAATTTTGCGTCAAATGATAATTAATATTACAAATAACAATTGGTGGCGCACTACTTTATCTCTAAATGGATTGAGTAGGTAACTGCTATTATTTTTAATAAATAATGTAAAGCCCTCTGGATCCGGAGGGCTTTTTTTATACGTATATAACAAGCCATAAAATGAAAATTAAATTTACAACCAATATAAAAAAAACACTTAGCGATACACACACGCCGGTTGAACTATACCTGAAACTGCGTGATAAATTTCCCAATAGTTTTTTGCTGGAAAGCTCCGACTATAAAAGCAAGGAAAACAGCTACTCCTTTATATGCCTGCAACCGATAGCCTCCTTTGTAGCCACAAGAGAAACGACTACTATTAAATATCCCGATGGGCAAGCAAGTTCATTTTTTACCAACGAAATAAATATCGCAGAAACGCTACAAAATTTTACGCAATCCTTTCAATCAAACCCTTTAGATCTTGGTTTTGTAAGCAATGGCCTGTTTGGCTATACTTCTTATGATGCAATTCCTTTGTTCGACGATATCACTTTTACCAATCAGTCCTTCGATCTGCCGTTGATACAATATCATTTGTTCAGGTATTTGGTAGTCTTCAATCATTTCAACAGTGAATTGTTTTTGCTGGAGCATGTAAGAGAAGGAGAAATATCTGCGCTAGAGCCCTTGTTTGATATCATTTCAAACAAAGCTGTTACACTCTTCCCTTTCTCTAAGCAGGATGCCGAAATATCCAACATGACCGATGAGGTATTTCTTCAAAAAATAAAAAAGGGCATACAACACTGCTTTGCCGGCGATGTTTTTCAAGTAGTGCTTTCCAGAAAATTCAGTCAATCTTTCAAGGGAGATGAATTCAATGTGTATCGCACTTTGCGGTCTATCAATCCTTCTCCTTATCTATTTTATTTCGATTATGGCAATGTTAAAATATTTGGTTCATCGCCAGAAGCACAATTGACCATTGCTAACCATACAGCTATTATCAATCCTATAGCAGGCACGTTTAAACGAACGGGAAACATGAAAGAAGATGAAATAATTGCAACAGCGCTCAGTCTTGACCCAAAAGAAAATGCAGAACATATTATGCTGGTAGATTTAGCCAGAAATGATTTGAGCCGAAATAGCAAGGAAGTTCAAGTTGATAGTTTTAAGAAAGTAGAATACTATTCGCATGTAATTCATTTAGTATCGAAAGTGAGTGCAAAACTGGAAGAGGATTTCAATCCGATAAAAATACTAGGGGATACTTATCCTGCCGGCACTTTGTCAGGTGCACCAAAACACAGAGCAATGGAAATTATTGATGAAAACGAAAATGAAGGCAGGGGATTTTATGGAGGTGCAATAGGTTTCATTGGTTTAGACGGCACCTTTAACCACGCTATTTTTATCCGGTCATTTGTCAGTAGAAACAATGCGCTTACCTATCAGGCAGGCTGCGGTATAGTTGCCAAATCAAATCCCGAAAGTGAATTGCAGGAAGTAGACAATAAATTGGCAGCTTTGAGAAAGGCCATTCGATTAGCAGAGAAATTATAAACCAAAATTAAATATAGCACCACTATTTGAAACAATAAACAGGCACAAAATAATGAATATTAAAATATTGGTAATAGATAATTACGATTCGTTTGTGTACAACCTGGTGCACATTCTCAAGAACCTGGAAGTGGAAACCGTTGATGTAATTAAGAATGATAAAACAGGCATGGATGAAGTATCAGGGTATAATAAAATTCTGTTATCGCCTGGTCCCGGCCTTCCTAAAGATGCAGGCTTAATGCCTGCCATCATTCAGCAATATGCTGCTACAAAAAGTATTCTTGGTGTATGCCTGGGGCATCAGGCGATAGGAGAATATTTTGGTGGCACCCTTATCAATTTAAAAGAGCCGCTACATGGAATTTCTTCCAATATTAAGATTGTGCAGCAAGATTATTTGTTTGCGAACATACCATCTGATTTCAAAATCGGCCACTATCATTCGTGGGTGGTGTCTTCTCAACTTCCGAAGGAATTAGAGATACTTGCCAAAGATGACAAGGATAATATTATGGCGCTAAAACATGTTGCGTATGATGTAAGAGGTGTACAGTTTCATCCGGAATCCATACTTACAGAACATGGCAAAACTATTATTGAAAACTGGATAAATCACTAAAGCATGAAAGCCATTTTATCCCATTTATACCAACACAAAACTTTTACAAAAGAACAATCGAAAGCTATCTTAATAGACATTGCTTCGGGAAAATTCAATCATTCACAGATCTCTTCTTTTCTTACGGCCTTCATTATGCGAAACATTACGCTAGAAGAATTGCGTGGATTTAGAGATGGTCTTTTAAGCCTTTGCAATAAAATAGATCTTTCAGGAT